>JAKAMD010000440.1 GCA_021823875.1 Pseudomonadota bacterium
TCGAAGCCCTTAATGGTGCGCCCGAGCACGATGGCCGTCACCACCACGACCACGAGCGCGAACAGGCAGCCGGCATGCAGGCGGGTGCCGTCGAACAGCACCGGCACGGTGGCGTTGGGGTCGAAGTCGGCGGTGGTGGGGAAGTTGAAGCCTTTCGGGTCGCGCCACGGCCCGCGCACCAGATAGTCGAGCAGCAGGTCGGCGACATAGACCAACATGAGACTGGTGAGAATTTCGCTCGCGCCGAACTTGACCTTGCACAGCGCTGGGATCAGGGCATAGAGCGCGCCGCCGAGCGCGCCCAGCACCAGCATGGCCGGCAGCACCCAGGGGCCGGCGCCGGTGCCTTGGGTGACGACCGCCACCCAGCTTCCGCAGACCGCGCCGATCAGGAACTGGCCTTCGGCGCCGATATTCCAGACATTGGCGAGATAGCAGAGCGACAGTCCGACGCCGATCATGACCAGCGGGCTCGCCTTTACGGCGATTTCCGAGAGCGAATAGGGATCGATCAGCGGCGCGATGAAATAGACTTCCAGCGCGTGCAACGGGTTCTTGCCGAGCAGCGCGAACAGGATGGAAATCGTGATCAGCGACAGCGCGATGGCGATCAGCGGCGAGGTGACCGCGATCAGCGCCGAGCGCTCGGTGCGCCGCTCAAGCACCAACCGCATCGCTCGCCTCCTCTCGGCTCGCCGCTTCGCCGGTGCTGCCGCCCATCAACAGGCCGAGCTTTTCGCGCGTGGTGGTGGCGGCGTCGAGCGGTTCCGACAGCGTGCCGTGAAACATGACGGCGATGCGGTCGGCGATTTCAGTGAGTTCGTCCAGATCCTGGCTGATCACCAGCACGGCGGCGCCGTGCGCGGCAAGATCAATCAGCGCCTGGCGGATGGTGGCGGCGGCGCCGGCGTCGACGCCCCAGGTCGGCTGGCTCACGATCAGCACGCCGGGCTCGCGCAGGATTTCGCGTCCGACCATGAATTTCTGCAGATTGCCGCCCGACAGGCTGACGGCCTCCGGATCGCGCTTATTCTTGCGCACATCGAAGACTTGGGTGGCGCGATCGACGGTGGTCAGGGCGGCCAGCCGGTTGATGAAACCGCGCTTGACCATGCTGCCGGCGGCGTGGCCGGTGAGCAGCGCGTTCTCCGACAGCTTCATGCGCGGGGCCGTGCCGTGGCCGAGCCGTTCCTCCGGCACGAAGGCTGCACCCAGCCGCCGGCGCCCGGTGACCGAAAGCTCGCCGGCCGCCGTGCCGTCGATGATCACATTGTCCGGGTGCTCGCACAGCCGCTCGCCCGACAGGGCGGAGAACAATTCGTCCTGGCCGTTGCCGGCGACGCCGGCAATGCCGACGATCTCGCCGCCTTTAACCTCGAGCGAGATGGTGTGGAGATAGACGCCATGCGGATCGTCCGGCTCCATCGACAGGTCCTTGATCAGCAGGCGCGGAATGGTGACCGCGCGCCCGCTGGCGACTTTCACCGCGGCTACCTCGGCACCGACCATCATTCGCGCTAAGGACGCCGTGGTCTCGCGGCGCGGATCGCAGGTGGCGACCTTCTTGCCCAGGCGCAGGATGGTGGCGGTGTCGCACAGCCGCTTCACCTCTTCGAGCTTGTGCGAGATGTAGAGGATGGCGCGGCCTTCGCTTTTCAGCCGTTGCAGCACGACGAAGAGCTGATCGGCTTCCTGCGGGGTGAGCACGGCGGTCGGCTCGTCGAGAATGAGCAGCTTGGGATTCTGCATCAGCATGCGCACGATCTCGATGCGCTGACGCTCGCCGACCGACAGCCGCCACACTTCGCGCTTGGGATCGAGCGGCAGCCCATAGTCGCGCGAGACCTGCGCGAGCCGCGCCGATATGGCCGCGAAGCTCTCGCTGCCGTCGAGGCCGAGCGCGACGTTCTCGGCGACGGTCAGGTTCTCGAACAGCGAGAAATGCTGGAACACCATGCCGATCCCGAGCGCGCGCGCCGCGGCCGGGCCGGCGAGTTCCACTTGCTCGCCCATCCAGCGCAGTTCGCCGGCGCTCGGCTGGATCAGCCCATAGATGACCTTCACCAGCGTCGATTTGCCGGCACCGTTCTCGCCGAGCAGGGCGTGAATCTCTCCGCTGTGAAGGTCGAGATCGACTTGGTCGTTGGCGAGGAAGCTGCCGTAACGCTTGGTGATGCCGATAGCCTGCAAGAGCGGGGTCGTCACGGCGGGACCGTGCTCTGATACAGGATTCAACATCGCAAGATGGCCTTGAACGACGATAGGGACCCGCGGCCAGCCCCCGCGCAGCAACCGGGCCCATAAAACCGGCGGGGCGATAGTGTGTCAAAACCCCTGGCGATTAAAGGCATCCAGTGTGCGCAGCCTGTGCACAAATCGAGGCCCGATGCGGCAACGATGCACGCTGCAATTGTCACCGGCAGCGCGCTACCAGATGCAGATTCCGCCGGTATTCGGCGCGACACGAGGGCTCGTCATGGCGGGCATGCGCTTTTCGCGAGCGGCGCAGATCGGCCGGTGCGGCCGGTGCGGGGGATCGCGCTTGGAGGGCGCGAAAAGTTCCGGCACGGCGCTATCGTTCCGGCAATGTCTCCGCCGGTCGCGGGGGCGCATTGCGGTTGCCGAACCGAAAGCGGCAGGCTGCCACCTGCCTCCGGTTGTCCCGCCCGGTGTTACGCCATTCATGGATCGGCATGGCTGTCGCGCTATAAGCTATTGATATCCAACGTGTAAATACAACAAGCGCCCGCGTGCCGGGCCTGCATTCCGGGCTGCCGGCGGCCTGAAAATTGCATCTTTAGGGGTGCTTGGTTCGCATCTTTGGTGCGGTCATTTAGCCAGCGGAAAGCCCAGTCGGCATGTCGATTCTCGTCAACCTCCATCACGTCACCAGCTACCGCTACGACCGTCTGGTGGCGCTCGGCCCGCAGATCGTGCGGCTGCGGCCGGCGCCGCATTGCCGCACGCATGTGCCGAGCTATTCGCTCAAGGTCACGCCGGCCGAGCATTTCGTGAACTGGCAGCAGGACCCGATGGGCAACTGGCTTGCCCGTTACGTGTTCCCCGAGCGCACTAGTGAATTCACCGTGTCGGTCGATCTGCTGGCCGACATGTCGGTGATCAATCCCTTCGATTTCTTCATCGAGCCGTCCGCGACCGCATATCCTTTCGCCTATGCCGGTGAATTCAGCGAAGAGCTTGCGCCCTATTTGAGCAAGGAGCCGGCCGGCCCGCGGCTTGCCGCCTAT
>JAKAMD010000441.1 GCA_021823875.1 Pseudomonadota bacterium
GACAATACCGCGCAGGCGGTGCTCGGCCTCAAGGACGGCGGTGCGGAAGCGCTGCGGCTCGATGTGGTGAGCGTGCCGGCCGAACAGTCGCTGACCGGCTATCTCAAGTCCGGCTGGATCGAACATGTGAACCGGGCGAGCCTGGAGGAGTTCACGCTCAACGGCTTTCCGGCGGCGACCGCCACCGCCACCGGCAACGACTGGTCGTTCCGCCTGTTCGTGGTGCGCTTCGGCAGCGATGTCTATCGCTTCATCTACGCGGCCAAGCACATGACCCCGAAGATCGATGCCTCGTTCAAGCAGTCGATCGACACCTTCCGCCGCATGAGCCTGCGCGAAGCCGCCGAGGTCAAGCCCTCGCACCTGAAGATCGTCAGCGTCGGCCCGAACGATACCGTGGCCACGCTGGCGCGCCGCATGATGGTGGCCGATCACAAGGCCGAGCGCTTCCGCGTGCTCAACGGGCTCGGGCCCAAGGACCAGGTGAAGCCCGGCAGCAAAGTGAAGATCGTGGTGGAGTAGCCGACGCGCGGCAACACCTCTCAGCGTCATGGCCGGGCTTGTCCCGGCCATCCACGGCTGGCGATCACACAGAACTGAGGACGTGGATGCCCGCGACAAGCGCGGGCATGACGACGAAAAGCCTCACCCCTCCCCGCCCTCGTAATTGATGGTGAACTCGGGCGGCACGTCGGGTCCCCAGAGATAGAACGAATCCTCCGGCTTGTGATCGGCGGCTGGCCAGCGCTCGTCCTTCGGGATGTAATCGATGTCGCAGGAATATTCCGAGAAGCTGCCCCAGGGATCGCGCACGTAGTGGAAATAGTTGGAGCCGAGCACGTGGCGGCCGAGGCCCCAGCCCTTGGTCCAGCCCTTGTCGGCCATCCGCATGGCGCCGAGCCCAATATCGTTCACGCTGGCGGTGTCCCAACTGCAATGATGGAAGCCGGGCGCCGATGATTTCACCAGCGCCAGCATGTGGTGGTCGCTGCCGTGGATGCCGTGCATGAAGGCGACCAGATCAGAGGCGCGGTCGGACAGGCGCAGGCCGAGATTGCGCTCATAGAAGTCAATGGAAGCGCCAACATCGGCGGTAAAAGTAAGCACATGCGAGAGCCGGCGCGGACGCACCGGCGGCTGCTTGGCGCGAATGGCGGCGCCGGCCCTGCCGGGCCCCACGGACACCCATTGGCTCTCCGCCTTGCGGTCGGGCGAGACCTTGGGACCGACCTTGATTTCGATCAGAACGCCTTCGTGATTGCGGAACCAGATGCCATTACTCTCGAAGCCGGGCGGCGGATCGATCAGCTTGACGCCGTTGCCTTCGATACGCGCCTTCAACCGCGGCAGGTCCTCGGCATAGCAGCCGAAGGAAAGATGATGCAGCGCCTTGCTCTTGCTGCCTTCCACCACCGAGCCCCAGCGGTGTTCATGACCGAAGGTCTTGAGCGAAAGCGTATTGCCCTTGGCTTTGACGTCGAGCCCGAACGTGCCGTAAAAATCCTGCGCCACCGACGCATCCGGCACCGCCAGCACGAACTGGTCGAGCGAATGCACGCCGAGCGCTTCGCTTTCGGTTGTCGGCGCGACATAGCCGCGAATGGCGGTCATGACCTTGGCTCCCTGGATCGCCGTTTCTTGTCGTTGGCTGCATTGTAGCGGCCGTTGATGCGACTTCCTATCCCTCACAATTCTTGACCGGACAGCTGCCGGAATCGAAAGGTGGGCTTGGCTGCGCCGAGCCCACCCACAGAATCTCAGCGATCTTAAGAGCTTTCTAGTGGGCAGGTCGCCGTTCGTTCTGCCCACACCGGCGCAATCAAATCACCATCAGATCGTGGCCCACGATGATCTCGCCTTTGAAGTATTTCGCCGCCGGCGCTCGCCAGGTGTCGTCGCTGATCGTGTCGATGCCCGGCGTCAGGTGCGAAAGCACCAGGGTCTTGACACCTGCTTCCTGCGCGATGCGGCCGACATCCTCGACCGCCGAATGATCCGCCTTCATGTGCGCCATGAAGGCGTCGAACTTGACCGGAAAGCCCTTGGCGATGCGGGCATGGAGATATTTCTCGATCGCCGGGACGTACATCGCCTCGTGCACCAGCACGTCGGCGCCTTTGGCCATGTGCGCGACCGCTTCGAGCGGCGTGGTGTCGCCGGAAAATGCGATCGAGCGGTCCTTGAAGTCGAAGCGATAGCCGAGCGCCGGCTTGACCGGCGGATGATTGACGACGATCGAAGAGACCTTGACGTTGTCGTCCTGCATCACCGGGCCGGCCCCTGCGATTTCCTTCACCTCGATCGCGGTAAGCGGCTTGATGTGAAAATCCTCAGCCCAGAATTCGATCGTCTGCTTATAGGCCTTGAGCAGGTCTTCCGTCATCTCCTTGAGCGGCGGCGGACCGAAGGCGCGCACCGTAAGCGGCATGCCGCTCACCCAGCCGATCAGCAGCAGGGGAGCATATTCGCAATTATGATCGGGGTGATGATGCGTGATGAAGATATTTTTGAGCGCGTGGAATGAAAGACCAGTGCGGGCATATTCAT
Source organism: Pseudomonadota bacterium (assembly GCA_021823875.1). Classification (GTDB taxonomy): domain Bacteria; phylum Pseudomonadota; class Alphaproteobacteria; order Rhizobiales; family Xanthobacteraceae; genus Pseudolabrys. Next base: position 2,548 of record JAKAMD010000441.1, read on the forward strand.
TGGTGACGCCGAGGCCGCAATCCAGCACATAGGCGGTGCCGTTGCTGACCATCACATGCGACGTCATATGGCGCGTGCGTCCCGGAAACGTCGGCACCGGCCCGGCGGACGTGCCGAGCAGCACTAGCTTGGTACCCCCGGCATTCTTCAAGGCAGCCTGCGCTTTTTGCGCGGCGGTCTTGGCGGGCGCGATCTGCGCAAGGCTTGGTTCGGCCGAGGCCGTGACGATGGGCGCCGCCGCGAGGCCCGCCAGCAGGTTGCGGCGCGAAAGGCCGGATGGGTTCGATTGATCCGTCATGTTTCTCCCCGACTTGTTTGTTGTGCTTTTACTTCGCCTGCCATGGAAATAATCGCGGCAGTCGTGCGACAGTCGCACCCGGCATGAAACCTAGCGAGGGCTCACAAGAAAGTCGATCAGCGGCAACGGCCCCCGGCGTATACAAACAAAAAGCCCGGCATCGCTGCCGGGCTTTCGTATGTTCGTCTGGTGCAGGTCGAGCGATCAGGCCGCTTCGTCCTCGACCGCCTCGTCGGCGGCGGCTTCCTCGGCCGGCTTCGGGCCGCGGCGCGGACCCTTGGCGAGCGCCGCCTCGATCTCCTTCACCGCCTCGGTCTCGGTGACTTTCTGCACCGCCGAGATTTCGCGCGACAGCCGGTCGAGCGCGGCTTCGTAGAGCTGCCGCTCGGAATAGGACTGC
>JAKAMD010000442.1 GCA_021823875.1 Pseudomonadota bacterium
GCCAGCTTTCACCAAGCGGCTTGTGCGACAGCAGCCGCCAGCCGAGCAGAGCCTCCGGCAGCAGCAGCATGACGCTGGCGAGACCCAGGAGCTGCATTGCCAGATCGGCGAAGATGGCGCCGGGCAGGCCGAGCAGGTTGTTGATCGGCTTCTGGGTGGCATGGCTGAGGGAAGGGTCTTGCACCGACCAGGTGGCGAGCGCGATGGCTGCGATCAGCGCCACGGTCAGCAGCGCGAGCCCGGCGAGTTCGCTCACGCGCCGCCGCACGATGTCGCGGAAATGATCGGTCACGAAAGTGAGGGCGTCGACGCTGCGATCGCTTGCCGCCATGCGTTAACCCTCCTCTCTTCCGTGCGCGCCCATGCGCTAGCCCAGCACCGCGACCATGCGATGCAAGGCTTCGGCGGTGGCTTCCTTGTCCTGCACCATTGCGACGCGGATATAGCCTTCGCCCGGATTCAAACCGTCCGCCTGCTCGCGTGCGAGATAATTGCCCGGCACGACGCGCACACCGGCTTCCGCCCATAACCGCTTGGTCGCGACTTCGCTGCCGCCCTGGCCGGACACGTCGAGCCAAAGAAAGAAGCCGCCGGCCGGACGTTCATAGCCGTAGCGGTTGCCGATGATCTGATCGGCGAGATCGAATTTGGCGTTGTAGAGCCGGCGGTTTTCCTCGACATGGCTTTCGTCGCCATAGGCGGCCACAGCCACATATTGCGCCGGTGTCGGCACTTGCGGCGCGGCGACGTTGCGCAGTTCGAGGAACGGGCCGAGGAAATTCTTGTCGCCAGCGGCAAAGCCGACGCGCAAGCCGGGGAGATTGGAGCGCTTCGACAATGAGTGGAACACCACCACATTGGCGAAGTCGGGGCCTGATGTTTCCAGCATGCCGGCCGGCTGCTGCTCGCCATAGATCTCGCAATAGCATTCGTCGGCGAAGATGAGAAAACCGTAACGGCGCGCGAGCGCGCTCAGTCTTTCCAGATAAGCGCGGTCGGCGACGGCGCCTTGCGGGTTCGACGGCGAGGCGAGATAGCAAGCGACAGTGCGCTTGAGCAGCGTTTCGTCGAGCGCATCGAGATCAGGCAGGAATTGAGTGTCGCGCGTCGCCGGCAGATAGACCGGCTCGCAATCGGCGGCCAGCGCACCCGCCGCATAAGCGGCGTAGAACGGATTGGGGATCAGCACCGCCGGCTTGCCGGCGCGTGGGGTTACCCAGCGCCTGGCGGCGATGGCAGCAAGGAACAGCCCTTCGCGCGTGCCGTTGAGCACCAGCACTTCGGTCTCGGGATCGACCGCGCGCGGCAGCGCGTAACGGCGGCCAAGCCAGTCGGCCACGGCCTGGCGGAACTGCTCGATGCCCTTGTTGGCCGGGTAGCGGCCGAAGTCGGCCAGGTGTTCGGCCAGCACCGGTCCGACGAATGCCGGGATCGGATGCTGCGGCTCGCCGACCGAGAGATTGATGACCGGCTTACCGGGCGCGATGCCGGCGATCAGGTCGGTCAGCCGCACAAAAGGCGAGCGCGAGGACGCCGCCACCGGGCTTGTATGAGAAGGCTCGCGCTGCGCGGTCATGGTGGGCATGGAACACTTCAGCTTGCGTACGATCTTGCTCCGAAACCGGTCCCGATTTCGGCATCATGCGCGGCGGGCGCCGGCCCGCAGATGACTGGTAAGCCACATTAAATAGGGCGAGGTTAAGACCCGATTAACCATCGGCGGGGGCTTGTGCAATCCCGTCGCTGCCCTGCGCAGCGCGCATCAGCCAATCGCGGAACGCGGCAAAAGCCGGCTCCTGCCGCCGGGCCGGCTTGTAGACCAGATACCAGGCCTCGCCTTTGGGCACCGTGAGCGCGAAGGGGGTGGTGAGCCGCCCGGCGGCAAGATCGTCGTCGATATAAGGCCGGATGCCCATGGCGACGCCGATACCGTCGGCGGCCGCCTGCTGCGCCTGGCCGTAAAATTCGAACTGCGGGCCCGATAGCGCGGCGTGCGCGACGCCCGCCGCTTTCAGCCAACGTGGCCAGTCGTCGAGCGCGTGGGCAACGCGCAGCAGCGTTGTGCCCTTCAGATCGGCCGGTGTTTTGAGCGCGGCGGCCAGGGCGGGCGCGCAGACCGGCACCAGATCGGCAGCGAACAGCGGCTCGGCCGCAAGTTCCGGCCAGACGCCGCTGCCGAGCTTGATGCCGCAGGTCCAGTCGTCGGCGAAAGGTGCGGCTACTCCGCCGGTGGTGATGCGCACGTCGATATCGGGCGCGCGTTGGTAGAACGAGGCCAGCCGCGGAATGAGCCAGCGGATGGCGAAGGTCGGGCCGACGCCGACGGTCAGCACACGCGGATTGGCGAGCGCGCTCACCTGCGCGGTCAGGTTCGCCAGCGCATCAAAGATCGGCGTAAGCCCCGCCTGATAGGCGCGGCCGGCCGGCGTTAGCATGAGCCCATTGGGCTTGCGCTGGAACAGCGGCAGCGCGAGCCGGTCCTCCAAGAGCCGCACCATGCGGCTGATAGCGGCCGGCGTGACATTGAGTTCTTCTGCGGCAGCCGCAAAGCTGCCACCGCGCGCTGCTGCCTCGAATGCCTTGATTCCATTAAGGAAAGGCAGTCGCCGCAAGGGTGCATCCTCCTAATAGCATCAGGAAAACTAAGCCTCATGCTCAGATAACGCCGTTTGCCTGCGCGCAGCAAGCGGAGGATAGAACGGGCCCTGGAGGTGCACATGACGCCGGTTGTGATGAGCGCGGTGGCGCTGTCGATGTTCGCGACAGCCTTCTTGTCGGGAATCTTCGGCATGGCCGGCGGCATGATCCTGATCGGGATTTTGTTGGCGCTGCTGCCGTTGCCGGCCGCGATGGCGCTACACGCCGTGACGCAGATGACGTCAAACGGTTGGCGCGCGCTGCTGTGGTGGCGTTACATCCGGCTCCGCCCTGCGGCCGGTTATCTCGTCGGTGGCGTTCTGGCGATGGCGGTCTGGTCGCTGATCCGTTACGTGCCGCATAAGCCGGTTGCCCTGCTCCTGCTCGGTCTGATTCCGCTCTCCGTCCGCCTTCTGCCGCAAGCGCTCAAGCCCAACGCCGAACGCCTCGATCATGGCGTGCTCTACGGCGCGGTTTGCATGAGCTCACTGCTGCTGACCGGAGTCGCCGGGCCGTTAATCGACGCGTATTTTCTCGGCGGCCGGCTCGACCGCCGCGAGATGGTCGCAACCAAGGCGCTGTGTCAGATGTTC
>JAKAMD010000443.1 GCA_021823875.1 Pseudomonadota bacterium
TGGGGCTTTCGATCGTCACCGAATTGGCCGAACTCTATGGCGGCGAGCTCAAGCTGGGCGCCGCGCCGCTCGGGGGCTTGCGCGCCGAGCTCTTGCTGCCGGCCGGGTGAGGCTGCCTAAGCCCCCTCGCTGACGGCTATTTTTCCCCATCACGCACCGCCGGACTTTTGCCCGAATCCTCCCATCACGTTAGAAACTCGTCCGCCTGTCGCGGCGGGTTCCGTTTTCTCAGCCGTCGATTTCCGGGGGTCGAAATGTCCGCATCCAAATTTGCCGCCATCGCCGCTGCCGCCGTCCTGCTGGCGTCCTGCGCTGGCACCCCGGATGGTCCCGGACCGCGCGAAAACACCGGCACCTTGCTGGGCGCCGGCACGGGTGCGTTGCTGGGTGCGGCTGTTGCAGGTGGCGGGACCGGCAACCGGCTGGCGGGGGCTGCGATCGGCGGGTTGCTCGGCGGCCTGATCGGCAATCGGATCGGTGCCGCGCTCGACGAGGAAGACCAGCGCCGCGCCTATGCCGCCCAAGAGGACGCGCTGGAACACGGCCGCTCCGGGGTCGCCACCTCCTGGCGCAACCCGGATTCCGGCCGCTATGGCGCGGTAATCCCGGGCCCCGCCTACCAGGAGGCCGGGCATACCTGCCGTTCTTACACCCACACGATCTACATCGACGGCCAGCCGCAGACCGCGCGTGGCACGGCCTGCCGCAATCCGGACGGCACCTGGCAGCCGCTGAGCTAGGCGCTTGTGGCCTGAAAACCTGCTTTTTCGGCGCTGATCCGGCGGGTTGATTTCGCTCAATTGCCGCCATGATTGGGCGTGATGTATGCCCCTCGGGCGTGGCAGCTAGCCCGCCGCACCATGGTGAGCATACGGCTTCATGACCCTGTGGCTGGTATTCGCGTTGATGACGGCGGCGGCGAGTTTTGCCGTCTTGTGGCCGCTCTCCCGGCGCAGTCGAGCCGTTGCCGGGGCCGGTGATGTCGCCGTTTATCGCGACCAGCTCGCCGAAATTGCGCGTGATCGTAGCGCCGGCCTGATCGGCGGGGTCGAGGCGGAGGCCGCCCGGCTCGAGGTGTCGCGCCGTCTGATCGCGGCCGCCGATAACGCTACGGCAGCGCCGCCGCCTACCGGCTCGCCGCTTTGGCGGCGGCGGGCGATGGCGCTGGTTGCGCTGATCCTGCTGCCGATCGGTGCTGGTGCGCTCTATTTGACACTGGGCGAGCCACAACTGCCGGCTGAACCGTTGAATGCCCGGCTGGCCGAACTCCAGGAGCACGGCGCCATCGGCGCGATGGTGGCGGAGGTGGAAGCCAGTCTCGCGCGCGATCCCAATGATGTCCGCAGCTATGCCGCGCTGGCGCCGCTCTATTTGCGGCTCGGCCGCTTCGACGACGCGGCCAAAGCCTATCGCAAGCTCATCGCGCTCGCGGGCGAGACCGCCGACCGGCAAACCGATATGGGCATGGCACTCACCGCCGCCGCCAAGGGTAGGGTGACGGCCGATGCCAAGACCGCCTTCATGCGGGCGCTGGCGATTGACCCAAATCTACTGAAAGCGCGGTTCTTCATCGGTCTCGCCGCCAAGCAGGACGGCAACAAGGCTGAAGCGGCCGCCATCTGGCGCGGCATGCTGGCGCAGGTGCCACCGGGCGGGAACCGGGCCGCCAACCTGCGGGAAGCGCTCGCCAGCCTGGATGAACAATTGGAACCCGCCGCTCAACCGCGCAAAACGACACTTGCAACAGCGGGACAAATGAGCGAGCAGGAACGCGGCACCATGATCCGCGGCATGGTCGCGCGGCTTGCCGAGCGCCTGAAGCAGAACGGCAATGACGCTGAAGGATGGCAACGCCTGCTGCGGGCCTATATGGTGCTCGGCGATCGCGCCAAGGCTGTCGAGGCTGCCGCCAATGCCCGTAAGGCGCTGGCCGGCGAGCCTGATGGGCTTCGTCACGTTGAAGACATGATCAAGACCCTGGGGCTTGAAGGATAGACAGGAAGAACCGCAATGACCCGCAAGCAGCGACGTTTGGTTCTGATCGGCGGCAGTGGTGCCGTGCTGGTCATTGCCGTTGGCCTGGTGTTGAATGCGATGAGCGGTTCCATCGTGTTCTTCCATTCGCCGACCGAGGTGGTGCAGGATCATCTCGCCGCCGGCACGCGCATCCGCATTGGCGGTCTGGTGCAGACCGGCAGCGTGAAGCGCGGCGACAATTTGAACATCAACTTCGACGTGACCGACGGCAAGAATGCCATCCCCGTGCATTACCAGGGCATCGTGCCGGACCTGTTCCGGGAAGGGCAGGGCGTGGTGGCGGAAGGCAAGATGGAAGCGAACGGCACGCTCAATGCCGATACCGTTCTTGCCAAGCATGACGAACGCTACATGCCGAAAGAAGTTGTCGATGCGTTGAAGAAGTCCGGGCGCTGGCAGGAAGGAAATGCGAAATGATCCCTGAACTCGGTCACTACGCCCTGGTGCTGGCGCTGGCGCTCGGTCTGATCCAATCGGTCGCGCCGGTGATCGGCAGCAAGACCGGCGATATGGCGATGATGCGGCTCGCCAATTCCACGGCGCTGATGCAGTTCGGATTCGTCGCGTTCTCGTTCGCGATGTTGACCACCAGCTACGTCACCTCGGATTTCTCGGTGGTGACCGTGTTCGAGAATTCGAACTCGATGATGCCGCTGATCTACAAGATGACGAGCGTGTGGGGCAATCACGAGGGCTCGATGCTCTTGTGGGTGCTGATCCTGGCGCTGTTCGGCGCGCTGGTGGCGATTTTCGGCGGCAATCTGCCGGCGAGCCTGAAAGCCAATGCGCTGGCGGTGCAGTCGTGGATCGCCTCGGCCTTCTATCTCTTCATTCTGCTGACCTCGAATCCGTTCCTGCGGTTGCAGCCGGCGCCGTTCGAAGGCCAGTCGCTCAATCCGATCCTGCAGGATCCGGGCCTCGCCGTTCATCCGCCGCTGCTCTATCTCGGCTATGTCGGCTTCTCGATGGCCTTCTCCTTTTCCATCGCAGCGCTGATCGAGGGCCGTATCGACGCGGCCTGGGCGCGCTGGGTGCGGCCGTGGACCTTGATGGCCTGGATGTGCCTGACGCTCGGCATCGCGGGCGGCTCGTACTGGGCCTATTACACGCTGGGCTGGGGCGGCTTCTGGTTCTGGGATCCGGTGGAGAACGCTTCGCTGATGCCCTGGCTCGCGGGCACCGCGCTTCTGCAT
>JAKAMD010000444.1 GCA_021823875.1 Pseudomonadota bacterium
CGCGAACCCGATCTCAGTATAGGTGACACCGTAATCGGCGCGCACGAAGGGCAGCAGCGGCGCCAGCAGCAGGATATAATAATGCGAGACGAAATGCGCCGCGCTCACCGCACCGACGATGCGGATTTGCGGCGCGTGTCTGGCGCTGAGGGTTTCGCTCGCTTGAGTCATTATTTCGCTTCCCGGCCGGGGGCGGGACTATGGCGCGGCTTCCGGGTACGATCCAGTGCCTTTTTAGGCCGTGGCGCGCCCCAACGATGGGCGGCTTGCCCGGTCAGACGGCAGCGCCGAGATAGCCCGTTACGCCATGCGTGGCACGGTGCCGCGCGTAGCCGAAGCGGTCGAAATCACATTCATAGGCGCGATAGATGCGGTCGGCCAAATCGCCCGTATAGAAGCTCGACCAGTCATCGTGGTGGGATTCGTTGACGGCCACCGTCGCGTCGCGACGGATATCGGCGGCGGCGTTCAGGTATTCGAGCACGCGGGCGAAATCGGCGTCGAAGTTCTCCACCTTTCCGATCAGGTCGAGCGCGATGCCCGGGATCGACAGGATGGCATCCTGCGTTTGCAAGTGCATGTCGTGGCCGGCATTCGCCGTCGCCGCGGCAAAAATGACGAAGTCGGCGAACGGCAGCGTGCGATCCGGTCCGGCCGGAAGACCGCGATCGATTTCTTTGCGTGTCGCAAGGTACATGTCGATGAAGAAATCGCCGGCAACGAGCGGCTTGCCGGCGAACTTGTCGGCCCAGCAGGATACGGCGCGCGCGTAAGGATTGCGGACAAAGGAAAACCGCAGTGTCTCCTCGCCCATCGCCAAACGAAAAAACGCACCGACGGCGATGTTGCGCGGACCATAAGGACCGCGGTACTTCCTGCGCCGATTTCGTTTGAGCGAGCGGGTAAATCGGCCTTCGATCCGCGCCAAGGTCATCCGGATACGCGTCGAGGCGGCTTTTGGCACGGCCGCGTAGATGAGCTTGTGTTGAGGAAGAACCATCAACAAAGCTTCCGGCTGGTAGCCGCCGCCGGCAACTTTTGCATAAAAGTCGAGCGCCGCCGGATCAATCAGCCGCGCGACATTCCTGCTCACGATCCAGGGAAGTTCTTTGACGGTAATCTCAATTGGCCTCAGCAGACGCATACACGGCTCGATTTCGGTCGAGTCGCCCCGGTCGCTTTCTAGATTCAGTGCGTCGCCGAGAGGAGTAAAACGCGCATAAATGACCGAAATTTAATGACGCAGGATTCCACGCAGTGATGCGTTACTGCAGTATATCCCATCCTAGCGATGTAATTTTCTCAGGCCGGTGTCTTGCCCTTGGCGTCCTGGATCGCCTGCCAGATGCGCGACGGCGTCATCGGCATTTCCAGATGGCGGATGCTGAAGTCCGACAGCGCGTCGATCACCGCATTGGCCACCGTCGGCAGCCCGCCCGAGCAGCCAGCCTCGCCGCAGCCCTTGGCGCCGACCGGATTGCTCCTGGTCGGAATGCCGCGATTGAACACGGCGATGTCGGGCGCGTCGTGCGCGCGCGGCATGGCGTAGTCCATGAACGAGCCGGTGAGCAATTGCCCGTCGGCGTCATAGACGACGCCTTCCAGCAGCGCCTGGCCGAGGCCCTGCATGACGCCACCCTGAATCTGGCCTTCGACCAGCATCGGATTGATCACCGTGCCGAAATCGTTGACCGCGGTGTATTTCACCACTTGCGTCGCGCCGGTCTGCGGATCGACCTCGACCTCCGCCACATGCACGCCGTTGGGGAAAGTGCCGGGCATCGACGCGGTGACTTCGGTGACGTCGAGCGTGGCGGGCACGCCCTCCGGCGGCTTGGGGCCGCGGCGCAGCCGCTCGGCCAGCGCCATGATGTCGATCGAGTGGTCGGTACCGGCGATGCGGAAATTGCCGTTGGCGAATTCGATGTCCTCGGTCGAGGCTTCCAGCACGAAAGCGGCGGCCTGCTTGCCCTGTTCGATGCACTTGTCGGCGACCTGCATGATGGCGGTGCCGGACATGATGGCCGAACGAGAACCGCCGGTGCCACCGCCGGTGACGAGCTGGTCGCTGTCGCCTTGCAGCAGCTTGATGCGCTCGAACGGCAAGCCGAGCTTCTCGGTCAGCACCTGCGCGAACGGCGCCCAATGGCCTTGGCCGTAATCGAGCGTACCGGTAACGATGGTCACCGTGCCGTCGTCGTTGAAGCGCAGGCCGCCCATTTCGGCGGTGTTCGCCGCGGTGGTCTCCAGATAGCAGCCGACGCCGAGCCCGCGCAGCAGGCCGCGCTTCTTGCTCTCGCGCTTGCGCTGCTTGAAGCCCTTGACGTCGGCACGTTCCAACGCCTCATCAAACAAAGCGGGGAAGTCGCCGCAGTCATAGACCATGCCGGACGCGGCCTTGAACGGCATCTGCTTGGCGCGGATGAAATTGCGTCGGCGCAATTCGAAACGGTCGATGCCGAGCGCGGCGGCGGCGTAATCGAGCGCGCGCTCCATATTGTAAGCGCCCTCGGGGCGTCCGGCGCCGCGATAGGCTGAGACCAGAACGGTATTGGTGAACACGCACTTGGTGTTCACCCCCATCACCGGCGTGCGGTACATGTCGACGATGTTTTTGGTCACGTTCACCGTCGGCAGCAATGGTCCGAAGGCGGCGCAATAGCCGCCGAGATTGCCGAAGCCGGTGAGCCGCAGCGCCTGGATCAGCCCGCGCTTGTCGAAGGCGAGTTCCACCGTCATGTCGAAGTCGCGGCCGTGATGGTCGGAGAGGAAGCTGCCGGTGCGCTCATCGGTCCATTTCACCGGCCGGCCGATCAGGCGTGCCGCGTGCAGAATGCAGACATATTCCGGATAGACCGAGGCCTTCATGCCGAAGGAGCCGCCGACATTGCCGGAGAGCACCCGCACCTTGTCGGGCGTGGTGCCGAGAATGTCGCGCAGCGCGTTTTTTAAGCCGAACACGCCTTGGCTGCACGAATGCAGCGTCCATTTCTCGTGTGCCGTATCGAACTCGCCGATCGCCGAGCGCGGCTCGATCGACGCTACCACCATGCGCTGATTGACCAGCGGTACCTTCACCACATGCGCGGCCTGGGCGAAGGCTTCCGCCACTTTTTCCGTGTCGCCGAATTGGTAGTCGAGCGCGACATTGCCCGGTACGTCGTCCCAGATCTGCGGCGCACCCTGTTCGGCCGCCTCGCGCGCGCTCATCACCGCCGGCAGTGG
>JAKAMD010000445.1 GCA_021823875.1 Pseudomonadota bacterium
CACCATCGCGCGGCGCGACCCCGAACTCGCCCAGCACATCGGCGCCTACATGGCCGACGACTGATCGCAGCGAAAAAAAGTTCTCTGGTTTTTTCTTACGAGAAAGAACGAACCTAGAGCGTTTTCATGCAGGGTGTCCGTATCCGCAATGTCGAATGTAGTTTGCGCATTCGGCTGAGCTATAGCGGTCGAGTGATGCGCCAATGGTTTTCCAAAGCGCCTCTCGGCTTCTCGGGGCGGCCTTTCGCAGCAGAGCTTTGAGCTTGGCGAACACCTGCTCGATTGGGTTCAGATCGGGCGAATAGGCTGGCAGGAACAGCAAGCGTGCGCCGCGCGCCTCGATTGCCTCCCGCACACCTGCCACCTTGTGGCTGCCGAGATTGTCGGCGACGACCATGTCGCCGTGCGCGAGCGTGGGCGCCAGGCTCTGCTCCACCCAGGCTTTGAAGGCGCGGCCGTTGATAGGCCCGTCCAGCACCATCGGCGCGACAATCCGATCATGTCGTAAGCCCGCAATGAAGGTCGTTGTGTTCCAGTGGCCGAAGGGTGCTGTGCCGATCAGCCGCTTGCCACGCGGCGCGCGACCATAAAGCCGGGTCATGTTCGTTTTGGCCCAGGTTTCATCAAGAAAGATCAGCTTCTCCGGCTTCAGTCCGGGCTGCTGTTCACGCCAGGCCTGACGCGCTTCGGCGATATCGGCGCGCGCCTGCTCGGCCGCTCGGATCGACTTTTTTTCAGTGTCAGGCCAAGTCGCGACAACGTCGCCCACACCGTGCCCATGCTGGCCGACACGCCATGCTGACGCAGCAACCATTCGCGTCGTTCAGCGATGGTTGTCTCCGACCGGGCCGCCATCTCGGCCGCAATCGCCTCATGGAGATGCACCAGAAGCCGCACAACAGGCGGCTTCTGCGGCCGCGGTGTCGCAGCGCCGGTGCAGGCCAGCCGTTGCCGCGCTTTGACGACATACGACACGCTGACACCGAACCGGGAGGCGACCGCTCGGGCGCTCCCCTCCGCGCAAAGCACGCGATCCCGCAAATCCTGAGAGTAGGTCTGTCCGCGCCGCCAACTCATGGAGATCTCCGGTGGTTGCCGGACATCGATGAATCACAAATCAGCGCCGCGCCGGAATCCCTATTCGCGATTCTACCCTCAATGGTACCGCTCTAGATGGGCACTCCATGACGCGGAGCCCCCGATGAACTGGCGGCGCAAGCCGCCACTTGGAGTGGCCCCAGGCGCCCATTCCACTGCGGGATCTCCGCGTTCCAGTTCTGTCTGACTGCCAACGACAATCGGTAACGAAAGATGGTTCGGCCTCAGGTTGTCCAACAACCGGTGACGTCACTACTCGAGCTCAGATCGCGGGCTTCGGGTCAGGCATGCGTTTTCTCCGGCTCGCGCCGTTCCAGCCGATCGCGGAACTGGAACCAGCTCCCTACCACCGGCATGAACCAAGGCATGCCGTCGTAGAGCGCATGGTGCGGCGGCAAGCCGTCATCATAGGCACACATGGGCTCGGACGCGTCGGCGAGGATCTTCTTGGCGAGCTCATGGCCGAGATAGGTCATCATCACCACCCCACTGCCATTGCACCCAGTTACGAAAAACCGTCCCTCGCCACCTCCGATATGCGGCAGATGGTCGAAGGTCATCGCCACCTGCCCGCCCCAGCTATGGGTGATGCACCGCCCTGCGAGCTGGGGGAAGCGCGCGATCATGCCGCGATAGAGCAGTTCCGCGGTGTGACGCTCGCCGGCCGGGAAGAACGTGGCGCGGCTACCGAACAGCAAACGCCTACCGTCGGGCGAGAGCCGGTAATGGCTGATGACGCGGCAGGTCTCCGAGATCGCCCGATCGGTGGGCAGCAATGAGCGGGCGAGTTCTTGCGGCAGTTCCTCGGTCGCGATCATATGGGTCGATACCGGAATGACTCCTCGGCGCAGATCGGGCGCGACGCCACGCGCGTACGTGCCCGCATAGGCGTTGGTGGCGAAGACGATGCGTTCCGCCGTGAGGTTGCCGCGCGAGGTCTCGACCGTGTAGGTGCCGTCAGCGCGGCGGACCTGGCGAACCGGTGTCTCGCCGTGGCAGCGCGCACCGGCGCGGCGCGCGGCGGCAAGCAGGCCGCCGTAATACTCCGCAGGCTGGAGATGCCCTGCGCGGCCGATCGAGACGCCACCGTGGTAGAAATCGCTACCAATCTCGCGGCGGCACTCGGCGCGCGAGAGGATACGCACATCGGAATCGGCGTAACGGTTGAGGTCCTCGGCACGGTTCTTCCAAGCCTGCACGTGCTGCGGCGTCCAGATCCCGTTGATGCGTCCGGTACGATGGTAGCCGCAGCTAATCTGATGGCGGCTGAGTAGCTCCTCGAATAGCGTGAAAGCCGCGGCTGCATCGCGAAGGAGCGCGGCCTTGCGCGCCTCGGGCAGCGGCTTGCGAGTCGGCGACCTGCCGACATTGACGCCGCCCGAGACCTGGCCGCCGGAGCGCGTGCTGGCGCCGAAGCCGAGCGCCGCGGCGTCCAGCACCAGCACCTCCTCTCCCGCCTCGGCGAGGCGCAGCGCGCACGCGACGCCGGCATAGCCCGCGCCGACGATGAGCGTGCCGACGTGGCGCGGCAGGTCCGCGGGCGGGTCGGCGGGCGGCGCGAAGCCGGCCCACCACCAGGGCGTGGGCGAGAAATCGTCCGAGAAGATCGACTTGCGGGCCATGGGTTTCAGCCTCTCACGGTAGGGATGGAAGCGCCGTCGCGCGGCGTGTCCAGAGGGCGAAGGCCTCACGGATCACCGTGCTGGCGTCGCGTTCCCCGGACGCGTTGCGGACGGCGTCGAACAGCATCGTTTTGACGAAGGAACGGCGGCTGGGTGGAATACCGGCCAGGAGTTCGTGCATCGCGGCATAGGCCGCCGCGTTCCAGCGCCGCTCGTGCGCCGCGCGCGCGGCACCTGGGGCGAAGCCGCTGCGCTCCGGCCGCGCAGCGCGCAGTCGCGCCGTCTGCGCCGCGTCGTGTTCACCATTCCGACGGCGACCCCGCTCATCGAGCGCGAGCGCTTCCAGGCCCGCTGCGAGGCGGCGGCGAAGCTGCTCTGGAAGGCGATCGCGCGCGCGGGCGGCGCCATCCCGGAGCCTGAAATCAATATCGCCTACGACGAGGCCACCTGCACCCAGGTCGTCTACCTCTACTCCGAGATCGTCGAGCGCCAGCGCCTGGCGCC
>JAKAMD010000045.1 GCA_021823875.1 Pseudomonadota bacterium
CGGCACGCCGGTGTTCGCGGTCAAGGGCGAGAGCCTGACCGACTACTGGGAGTACACCCACAAGATCTTCGAATGGCATGACGGCGGCACGCCCAACATGATCCTCGACGACGGCGGCGACGCCACGCTACTGCTGCATCTCGGCATGCAGGCGGAATCGGAGCCTGCGGTGCTCAATCACCCGGGCAACGAGGAAGAGGAAGTTCTGTTCGCCGCCATCAAGAAGCGGCTGAAAGACAAGCCCGGCTGGTACACAAAGACCTGCAAAGCAGTGAAAGGCGTCACCGAAGAGACCACGACCGGCGTGCACCGGCTCTATCAGATGGCCAAGGAAGGCCGCCTGATGTTCCCGGCGATCAACGTCAACGACTCGGTGACCAAGTCGAAGTTCGACAATCTCTACGGTTGCCGTGAATCGCTGGTCGACGGCATCCGCCGCGGCACCGACGTGATGATGTCGGGCAAGGTGGCGATGGTCTGCGGCTTCGGCGACGTCGGTAAGGGCTCGGCCGCCAGCTTGCGTCAGGCCGGCTGCCGCGTGCTCGTCTCCGAGATCGATCCGATCTGCGCGCTGCAGGCGGCGATGGAAGGCTACGAAGTCACCACGATGGAAGACGCCGCGGCGCGTGCCGACATCTTCGTCACCGCCACCGGCAATGTCGACGTGATCACGCTCGATCACATGCGCAAGATGAAGGACCGCGCCATCGTCTGCAACATCGGCCACTTCGACAGCGAGATCCAGGTGGCGGCGCTGAAGAACCTGAAGTGGAACAACATCAAGCCGCAGGTCGATGAGATCGCCTTCCCCGACGGCCACCGCATCATCTTGTTGTCGGAAGGCCGCCTGGTGAACCTCGGCAACGCCATGGGCCATCCGAGCTTCGTGATGTCATCGTCCTTCACCAACCAGACGCTGGCGCAGATCGAAATCTGGACCAATCCCGGCAAGTACGAAAACCAGGTCTACACGCTGCCTAAGCACCTCGACGAGAAGGTCGCCCGGCTGCACCTGGCGCAGATCGGCGTGAAGCTGACCAAGCTCACTGACAAGCAGGCCACCTATATCGGCGTGCCGCAGGAAGGCCCGTTCAAGGCGGATCATTACCGGTACTAGGCCGCGGCACAACGCGAACGACAAATGGCCGGGCCGATGCCCGGCCATCTTTTTTAGGGAGACGGCTTGCTCACCGCGTTAAGTTCGCGGTGGCACGATCACAATGACATAGCGTTGCGGTTTGCCGGGAAAGCGCCAGAAGTTTCGGGTGATCGTGACATCGATGGTGCGGCCCGGTCCGATCGCCGCCGCTTTGGCCGCCGCATCGCGTTGGCAGCCGGTCTCTTCTGCGAAACATACCAGCGCGAGACCGTCACGTTTGAGGGTGACCGCGCCCGGCTGCGGTAGCTCGGGCAGCGCGCGCGGCGCGTCGGCGGCATAGGCGATCACGCCATAGGCCAGATCGGCATCGCCCCCGACGAAACGCAAGGGCTGCGGGGTCAGCGCGCGCCAGTCGCGCTCGACCTCCTGCGCCAGCAGGTTCGCCTGCGCCGAAGACGGCAATGGACCGGCGCGTTGCGCCAGAATCGCAATCGCCGGCGACGCGATCAGCATGACGAACGGCAGCGCCAGCGCCAGGCCGAGGACGCGGATGGTATCGATCTCGCGCACCGTCACGGCCGGCGCCGACAGCAACAGCACCGGCAACAGCGTCCAGGCCGACATCGACCACAGCGAGGTGATCTCCACGCCGCCAAGCGGCGCGATCGCGGCCGGCAGCAAGAGCGGCGCCCAGAACGCCGCCGCCGCCAGCCGGCGCTCGCGTTCGGCCGGCCAGACGATGTCGGCGAGCATTGCCCGTTTGGGCCACGCCATGATCAGCGTCACGATCACCGGCACCGCCACATAACCGAGCGAACCGCCGAGATAGCCGAGCGCATGCGTCACGCTCGCCGACAGCGGTTTGGCGGCGTGAATACCAACCGCATAGGAAAACGCTGTGAAATTGTGCCGCATCAGCCAGACAAGGTGCGGCGAGAGCACGAGCAGACCGACGGCGATGGTGATCCAGGGCGCCGGCGAGCGGAAATAGGCGGCGCGGCGCCGGTCGATTAATGCCGCGACGGCAAGGCCCGCGAGCAGAAACACCGACCAGTATTTGCCGAGCATGGCAGCCGCCGCCAGCACGCCGGCGAGCGCTGCCCAGCCGGGCCCGCGCGTGCGACAGCTGCGCAGGAAGGCAAAGGTGGTCGCCGCCCACAACGGCAGCAGCACGGTGTTGACGTTGTATTTGAGCGCATGGAAGTTGAAGAACGGCACTAACGTCATCAGTGCCAAGCCGATGACGCGCTTTTCAATGTCCAGATAATCGGCCGACAGCCGCCACATGATCCACAGCGCGCTCGCCGGCATCAGCATGGCGAGCAGGTAATAGGACCACTCCGTCAACGGGAGGACATGGAACCCCAGCCAGGCCACCGCGGCGGCAAACGGCGGATGCTTATAGCCCCAGGCCAGATCGCGCGACCAGGCGATCACCTCGGCCATGTCGTAATGCAGGCCCTGGCTCGATTTGGCCACGGTGCCGTAGAGCGTCCAGAGGACGGTATAGACGGCGAGCGCCAAGAGCACGCTGCGCTCGCACCGGGCCGGGTCGATCAGCGCGGCGCGCAGGCGGGCGGGAAAGGCGTAAAGGCCGCTCGGAGACATGGCCAAGCCTATGGCATGGCGGTTCCGGCCAGTCCACGCAGGTTTCCCCCGTCATTCCGAGACGGCGCCGAAGGCGTCGGGCCCGGAATCCAGAGCCGCCGGCAAGGCCTTCGGGATTTCCTGGATTCCGGGCTCGCTCGCGCCCCGGAATGTCCGGGGAGATCGCTTGAAGCGCCCCAATCCGGGTGTTATCTGCCGCGCCATGACGTCAGTCCCGATCCAGAACATCCGCAATTTCTCCATTGTCGCGCATATCGACCACGGCAAGTCCACGCTTGCCGACCGCCTGATCCAGCTCACCGGCGGGCTCGAGGCGCGCGAGATGAAGGAGCAGGTGCTCGATTCCATGGATATCGAGCGCGAGCGCGGCATCACCATCAAGGCGCAGACCGTGCGCCTGAAATACCGCGCGCGCGACGGCAAGGACTACATCCTCAACCTGATCGACACCCCCGGCCATGTCGACTTCGCCTATGAGGTGAACCGGTCGCTGGCCGCCTGCGAAGGCTCACTCCTGGTGGTCGACGCCAGCCAGGGCGTCGAGGCCCAAACCTTGGCCAACGTCTACCAGGCGCTCGACAACAATCACGAGATCGTCCCGGTGCTGAACAAGATCGACCTGCCGGCGGCCGAGCCGGAGAAGGTCAAGCAGCAGATCGAGGACGTGATCGGGCTCGACGCCTCGGACGCCATCGGCATTTCCGCCAAGACCGGACTGAATATCGACCAGGTGCTGGAGGCGATCGTCACCCGCCTGCCGCCGCCCAAGGGCGATCGCGACGCCACGCTCAAGGCGCTGCTGGTCGACAGCTGGTACGACGTCTATCTCGGCGTAGTGGTGCTGGTGCGCATTGTCGACGGCATGCTCAAGAAGGGCGACCGCATCCGCATGATGGGCACCAACGCGGCCTATGACGTCGACCGCGTCGGCGTGTTCACGCCCAAGCTCACGCCGGTGGACGAGCTCGGCCCCGGCGAGATCGGCATGCTCACCGCCTCGATCAAGGAAGTGGCCGACACCCGCGTCGGCGACACCATCACCGACGACCGCAAGCCGGTCGACAAGCCGCTGCCCGGGTTCCGTCCGGCCATCCCTGTGGTGTTCTGCGGTCTGTTCCCGGTCGATGCTGCGCAGTTCGAGGACTTGCGCGCCGCCATGGGCAAGCTGCGCCTCAATGACGCGAGCTTCACCTACGAGATGGAGACTTCGGCCGCGCTCGGCTTCGGCTTCCGCTGCGGCTTCCTCGGCCTGTTGCACCTGGAGATCATCGAGGAGCGGCTGGCGCGCGAATTCAATCTCGACCTGATCGCGACCGCGCCCTCGGTCATCTACAAGATCAAACTGCGCGACGGCCGCGATCTCGACATCCACAATCCGGTCGATATGCCGGATCCCAACCACATTGAAGAGATGCACGAGCCCTGGATCGAGGCGACGATCCTCACGCCCGATGAATATCTCGGCGCCGTGCTCAAGCTGTGCCAGGACCGCCGCGGCGAGCAGAAAGAGCTCACCTATGTCGGCAACCGCGCCATGGTGAAATACGACCTGCCGCTCAACGAGGTGGTGTTCGATTTCTACGACCGGCTGAAGTCGGTATCGCGCGGCTACGCCTCGTTCGATTATCACCTGACCGACTACAAGCCGGCCGATCTGGTGAAGCTGCAGATGCTGGTGAACGGCGAGCCAGTCGATGCGCTGGCCATGCTGGTGCATCGTACCCGCGCGGAGACGCGCGGCCGCGCCATGGCGGAGAAGCTGAAGGAGCTGATCCCGCCGCACATGTTCCAGGTGCCGATCCAGGCGGCGATCGGCGGCAAGATCATCGCGCGCGAAACCGTGCGCGCCTTCCGCAAGGACGTCACCGCCAAGTGCTACGGCGGCGACGCCACCCGCAAGCGCAAACTTCTGGAAAAGCAGAAGGAAGGCAAGAAGCGCATGCGCCAGTTCGGCAAGGTCGACATCCCGCAGGAGGCGTTCATCGCCGCCCTGAAGGTGGATGTGTGAGCGCCGTTGCGCGCTGACCTGCCGAACCCAACTCTCCATAAAAACGACATCAGGGAAATCAAATGGATACAGCGCTTCGCGCCTTCTATCACGTGCCCATCCTCGGCTGGCTCACCAAAGACGCCGTGCACGGTGCGCCGGACGCCAAATATTATTTCGTCATCAACATCCTCATCTTCTATGCGTTTCTGGTGTATTTGATCGGCTATCCATTTTTGATTGTCACCGCGCTAACAGCAACGGGCCTGGCCCTGACGTCAATCGTCACGTTGACGGCGGTAGACCTCGTCGACAACAGCCTTCGGGCACGGCGCTACCGCCGCGAGCAGCGCAGAAAATAGTCGAGGACGTCGCCGCGAAGTGCGCCGGCGGCGACGCCACGCGCAAGCCGTGTCAGCCGCTATCCGGGATCGGAAAGGCCGACATCCAGCGAGGCGCGCCTTCATCGCCGCGCTGAAGGTGGATGTGTGACGTGAAGCGTCAGACATTGGGCTGGGACGGATGTATAGTTGAACACTATGCAGCCGTTAAAAGGGGGCGGGCCATGGTATTGATCTGGACGGGGCGCGGCATTCTGGTGTTTTTTATCTTCATTGCGATGGTGGTCCTGTCGATGGTTTTCACCATCACGGAAAGCGTGACGCGTTACGGCCTGACGGATAATCAAGGCCTCAACCTGACGGTCGCCATCGCGGCGCTGCTGTCCGCGATCGTGACCTTCCCGATGGGCCGGTTGTTTATGAAGCAGCCGCGGGAAAAAACGATCACCGATTCGCGCACGGGACAGGCTTACATCGTGCAAACCCGCGATACATTTATTTGGATCGACGTGACCTACTGGTCTTACATCTTCGTCGTGATTGCCGTGATCATGGCGGTCATGGTGTTCATTTTCTAGTTCGGCAAGGCCGGCATCCCGCGGGAGGCTTTCACCGCGGCGGCCTGATCCGGTTAGGTCGCTTCGCTCACCGTCTCGTCGCCTTTGATCGTCGACGCCGGATCGAGCGCGGCATCGAGAACGGCGCGGTGGAGCGGCCATTCGCCGGGGTCGTCGAGCCAGCCGAACTGGCCGTTCGGGTTGACCTCCAGAAACGTCAACTGCTGCTCGCCTGCCAGGAAATCGAGCCGGCCGAAGCGAAGGCCCAAGCGTTTCATATAGGCCGTGATGCGCTCCTGATCGTTGGCCGCCAAAGCCCGCGGACGCCATTGGTCGCGATCGCTGTCGGTCAATGTCCGCCAGTCCTCCACGCCAAGCTCCGCCCGCGTCATGCGCATTTCGAACCCGAAGCAGCGCCCGTTGACGTAGAGAACCGTCGCGTCGCGCACGCCCTCGCCGATGTCTTGAATGAGCCAGGGGAAGTCGGGCGAAAGACGCTCGGTGTCCACCGCGCGCACGAAAATATAGCGGTCGCGTCGCAATCCGAGCGGCTCGGGGACGAAACGCTTGACCATGCGTTTGCCGGCGGGCCATCGGAACCCCCATCCGACCGACCAGTCCGGAACCACGAAGAATTCGCTGGCCACCCGCATCTGCGCGAGCCGGCCGACGCGGCGCGGCGCCGACGGCTCGATCAGCCGCAAGCGCCGCCGCGCGCGTGCCCATTCGGCAATTTCCCGGACGATGGCATGCAGTTCGGCCTCGGTGGCGGCCCGATCCTCCGCCGTTCCGCCGCGCCATTCCGGCGTATCCTGCAGCGACGGACGCCGCCACAGGCATGCCGAAACATCTTCGGAATTGACCGTGCGTTCGGAGGGGTCGCGAATGGCGAAGCCCGAAGGCGTCCAGGCGAACCGGTAATCGAGCCACAAATCTATATTGAAACGGAAAACCGGCTGGCGGCTTTCCGCACACAGATGAACAAGAACATCCGCCGTCCCATCAATGCTGTTGGTGAGAAGCAGGAGCAAGGACGGTTCACACAAACGGCGGCGTTAGCGTCACGGCTCAATCGAACCGGCAATCAGGGACGGTATCCTTGCCGTTTCTAGTCTGGGCCATGACCGTGTCACAGGTCGCGGTGTTGGTGGCCAAATTCAGGCTCGCCGCAGTCCCGCTTTGCTGGAGAGCCCAATCGTAGGAGACCTCGCCGAGATCGACGACACGGGAAGGCTGCGCCAATGACATCGGCGTTACGTCAACCGCGGGTGAGCCGGAGACTGCATTCAAAATCAGAACGGCAGCGGATATCGACATCGTGCGACCTCCTTACGTCCGACAATTGAATTCCAGTATCGCGCCTGCAGGGCGCCGCAAAGAGACTAGTCGCGGAAAACGCCCCGCTCAAGCCGGGTTGTAGCCGGTTCGAGCCGACGAGGCCGATGCGGACGTTTCGCGACCTTGGCGCAACCTGTGCCTGCGGTCATTGATTGCAAACGCAGAGCGCGCACCTATCGCCGCGCTGCATCATTTTTATTTTTTGCAGATGATGAGAATCGATCGCGAGCTATGCCGCTACGCCGATCTTGGCGAAAGGCGCTGCGCCTTCGGCATGCAGCCGGCGCAAAGCGGCCAGATTGGTCGCCGCCGAAGCCATGCAGCAGCGTAATTTGCCGTCGGATTTCGCCTCGTATAGCGCCGCATCGGCGACCGCGAGCAGCACTTCGGCGTCAGCGCCATATTCCGGCGCCATGGCGATCCCCACGCTCGCCCCGATCTGCGCGGAAATGCCATCGCCAAGCTGGTAGGCCGGCGTGAGGACGCTGATCACCCGCTGCCCCAGCTGGATTGCCTGCTCGTGCGAGAGGCCTTCAGCCAGCACCACGAATTCGTCGCCGCCGAGACGCGCCGCCACGTCGGAAGCAGACAACACGCCGCCGAGGCGCACAGCGACCATCTTGAGCAGCCGGTCGCCCGTGAGGTGCCCGAAGGAGTCGTTCACTGCCTTGAACTCATCGAGGTCGAGGAAGAGCAGCGCAAGCGTCTTGCCGGTGCCCTCGGCCGCTGCCAGCCGGGCGTTGACGACGCCGACCAGTCCCGGACGGTTATACAGACCGGTCAGCGCGTCGTGTTTGGCCTGATAATCTTTCTCGCGCTCCGCCCGCATGGTCGCGATCAGCATCTTGTTGAGCCTGAAGGCCGCCGCGGTCATGGCGATGAGGTAGAGCGGAGCTTGCAGCAGCGCGATATAGACCAGAGGCTCGTGGGCCAGGATTGCACCGAGAATGGTAGGCCCCAGGCTTAACAGGATCATGGTCGCGGCCAGACGCGGCGCGCTGAAATTGCGGAAACAGATGCCGCCGACCATCGCTGCCGCCGAGGTGCAGGCGACCGTGGCGGTCACCCAATCGCCGCTGGCCATGCTGATGACGACGCCGTAGCCGACGCCGGCGCTCCAGGCGACCGCGAGCAGAATGTGCATGTCGGTCGGCGTCTCGCGCTGCGAGGCCGCCGCCCTGCGCGCGTGGAGCAACACGATCAGGCGTGCCAGGCAGACCGCGATCTCGAACACGAGCCAAGCGATGAAGGGTGCGGTCGGCTGCCGGATGGCAATGGCGGCAGACACCGCCAGTGTATTGAGCACACCAGCCGTAAAAACCGGCAAGGTCCCGAATAAGCCGCCGATCAGCGCGACGCGAATATCGTCAGGCACGCCTGGACCGGCATCGGCCAGCCAGCGTGTTACGCGTCCGCGCGGCAGACTATAAGATCCGTTCTCGCGCTGCATGAGGCTCCCTGTCCCCACGCACAAGAAAGCCCACGAGCCTTAACAGCTGCTTAGGACGGTGCCTCTGATTTTTTCGTCGTTCACAGGGGGTAAACGGCTGAGGGCGTGGCGGCGCATGACGGCGAGCACGCGCCTCAACGCTGCCAGCCAGGCGGGAGCGTGCCGGAGAGCGTGCCGCGGTGCCAGCCGCGCTTCTTGCCTTTGGTGAATCCGCGCGGCTCGCCGTTGACCCAGCCGCGCCGCAGCCCGGGGCTCGACCAGCCCGGCGGTGTCGCGCCGTAGGAGCCGTTGCCGCCTCCCGCGAATGCAGGCGGACCACCACCGCCAGCCCAGCCCGGCGGGCCACCGCCGCCCGGACCGCGCGCCCAAGCCGCGCTCGCTGTCACCACTACCAAGGCGGCCGTAACCGCACAGGCCATTCTTGAACGGAGCAAGCGCTCCTCCTTGCACTATTTGTTCGGAACCGGACGCTCGTTGTTGGTTGGCGGCTCGTGATTCCAGCCCTGCCGATCAAGCGTGCATAGACCGCACGAACCGGCTTGTTACGGGCGATCGGCACCTCGTCTGAGGAGCAGTAGACGAGACGCGGCGAATGCCGCCACGCGCCTCCGAGTTAGTTTATTTTTCGGCGGCCGTGTCCGCATATTGAACGTTTGCGTTAAGGAGTCACTGACCATGGTACCAGGAATTCAACGCCGACTCGGGTGCCGTCCTTGTCGCGGCGCACGACCCGACAACGGCGCGAAACCGTCAGCGTGAAATCCTCCAGGATCTCGCCGTCTTCGACCGCGATCAGCGCACCGGTTTGCGAAATGTCGTGGATCACGCAAATACGCTCTGCGGGTTCTTCGTCGATCTTGATGAGGCCTTGCACCTGGACATTGTAGCGGCGGGCCTTACGGCGCTCGCGCGCGGCCTGCACAGTCTGGAACCTGCCCATATCGTTCTCCAAGAAGGTGGCTTCGGTCTTTTGAAGCCGCATCATGGAAGGAAAATCGGTACGTCAGGTTGCTTCGATGCATCCAAATTATCTCAAATCACCCGGCCGCACGGCCTCCGACCGCCCAAAGCGATCCCGGCCGGCCCGCGAGGGCCCCGCCCGCTAGCGCCGTTCCCAGGCTTTGAGCGCACGCCGCTCGTTCGCGCGCGTGTCATTCGATGAATCGAAAGCATCTTCGAAGGTGCTGGATGCGTGGCGCACGCGCTGATGGGGACGCCGCCGCTCGGCACGCGGCGCAGGGCGCGGCCGTTCGCCGGTCACCACGATCTTGGTGTCGTGCACATTCCCCTTCACCAGCGAAAACAGCACGGCGGCATTTTCAGGACGCAAGCGGACGCAGCCGTGCGAGGCAGGCCGGCCGATATGCGAAATCTCATAGGAGCCGTGGATGGCATAGCCGCCGTCGAAGAAGATCGAATAGGGCATCGGCGACCAGTCGTATTTGCGCGAGAACCATTTGCGCGCGAGCCGCTCCGGCTTGTAGGTGCCGTTGGGCGTACGGTAGCCCCAGCGCGCGGTCGACACCGGCCACGTGTAACGGTTGGCGCCATCGACCTCGACCGAGAGCTGCTGCTTCGTCTTGTCGACCGTGATCAAGATGCTGGCCTCGGCGCGGACAAGGCCGCCGAGCAGCATCGCGGCGGCGGCGAGGACGGTGACAAGACGGGACATCGGCAACTCCAACGGGACTGACGGACGGCATGACGGTTCCACGACGCGCCGCGATGCATCTTCCAGGGTCGGCATCATGACACCACTTCGTTACGGGCGTTCTAAAGCCCATCATGATGCGTCATATTGCACGCGCGCAAGCACTCCCGACGCCCTTCAGGCAGGCGAAGCCTTTGGCAAAGCGTCGATTTCCGCCGTTGCGCGGCGTGGTCGGCAGCGCCGCCCGACTTAAACCATCAATGTGCATTTTACCTGACAGAGAGGTCCGGACTCGCTAGATCGGAATGGTCATGTTTCGCCGTTTTGCGATCTTGCTCATTGTGCCGCTGGTCGTTGCCGGCGGGTTCATGCTCGACAAATTGATGATGCCGGAGCCGCCGGTGGCCCCCGCCAAGCCGCCGGCCGCAGCACCAGCCCAGGCACCAGAACCGGTCGCTACCGCGCCATCGCAAGAACCGAAACCCGTCGTCACGGCGCGGACAGAGCCAGCGCCGCCGCCTGTCGCTGCCGCGCCCGCGGAGCAAACACCGATCCACATCGTGACGGCACCCCTGACGCAAGAACGGAAGCCCGTCGTTACAGAACCACCCGCACCCGCACCGAAGCCGGTTGTCACTATTCCACCCGCGCCGGCGCCAAAACCGGTCGTCGCCGCGCTGCCGCCGCAAGAGCAGAAGCCGGTCGTCTCCGCACCGCCTGCGTCGGCGCCCGCCACGGTCGTGGCCGCACTGCCGCCCGAGCAGCCGGCCGCGCCCATCATCAATCCGCCGCTGCCGCTGAAACGTCCGGTGATCACCGAAATGACGATCCCGGCCAAGGCGTTGTTCGTGCGCGCCAAGCTGCCGAGCGTGGGGCCGTCGCGGGCGATCGGCTATTACCCGCGCGGCTGCCTGCAAGGCGGTGTCGAATTGCCGCCCGACGGGCCGCACTGGGAAGTGATGCGCCCGGCCCGCAATCGTAATTGGGGCCACCCCGAACTGGTCACATTCCTGGAACGCTTCTCCCGGCTTGCCGCCAAGGCCACCGGCTGGCCTGGCATCCTGGTCGGCGACATGGCGCAGCCGCGCGGCGGCCCGCTGCCCTATGGTCACGCCAGCCACCAGGTCGGCCTCGACGTCGACATCTGGTACTCGCCGATGCCCGATCACCGGCTGACCGAAAAGCAGCGCAATGAGATGCCGCCGCTCTTCCTGGTCGCGCCCGACCGCAAGCATGTCAATGCGAAGACCTGGACGCCAGCCGACGCCGCCTTTATCCGCACTGCCGCCGAACAGCCCGAGGTCGAGCGCATTTTCGTGAATGCCGCGATCAAGAAGCAACTCTGCCATCTCGAGGGCAAGCACCACTACACCTGGATGGACAAGGTGCGGCCCTGGTATGGCCACGACGACCACATGCATGTGCGGCTGAAATGCCCGGCCGATTCGCCGCATTGCCGGCATCAGCCGCCGGTGCCGGCAAGCGACGACTGCAGCGAAAAGGCGCTGGCCTACTGGTTCTCCGACCGCGTGCTGCATCCGAAACCGAGTCCGAAGCCAGCCAAACCGCCGAAGCAGATCACGCTCGCCGACATGCCGGCTGCCTGCAAGACCGTGCTCGACGCGCCGGCCAAGCACACCGATCTCACCGCCATCGAGCGGTAATTTCTTTGTCATTCCGGGGCGCCGCGCCGAAGCCCAAAGGGCGAAGGCGAGGCGCACCTGGAATCCAGCACCAAGCTCTGACTGCGACTCTGGAGTCCGGGTTCACGCGCTTCGCGCGTGCCCCGGAATGACCTATGATGTCCCGATGCGATTGCGCGAGACTGATATCGATAACCTGGACATCCTCGCCGCGCTTGAGCGCAAGGTGCTCTGGCTCGCGAGCTGGACCATCCACAACGCCAATCACCTGCGCGAGAACACCGACGGGCTGAAGGTCGGCGGGCATCAAGCCTCGAGCGCCTCGCTCGCCACCATCATGACCGCGCTCTATTTCGACGTGCTCAAGCCCACTGACCGGGTGGCGGTGAAGCCGCACGCCGCGCCGATCTTCCACGCCATCCAGTATCTGCTCGGCAAGCAGACGCGCACGCGCGGGCTTGGGGTCAAGCATTTCGGCCAGACCGGTTCGCTCGCCGAGCTCTACCGCCACTACGGCATCGACACCAACGCCATCGTCGCGGCCGCCCAGGCGATCGCGCCCGGCCGGCCGATCCGGCATTTGAAGGCGCTGCCGTGAGCGAGGATTAGTGCATCAACGTCCCGACGCCGAGCAAGGCGAACGGAATCATGACGATGACGATCCAGACGATGATGATGCAGACGACGGCAGCGATGGTGTAGATCAGCGCCTTGTCGGCCGGCGGCTTCATCAGCGCGGCGATGCCGGTGTGCAGCAGATAGAGACTGTAGAGCCCGAGGATCGCCAGGAAGCCCAGAAGGGGGATGATGTTGAAGATGCCGGCGACCCAGGCCGCGGTCGGCGCATAGGATGCCACCTTCATCGCGTTGCCGAAATCCTTCCGGCCGCCGAACACGCCGGCAAGGTAATCGATGACGAAGGCCATCACATAGACGCCGACCAGCGTCAGCACATAGGTGATGATGGCGCGGATCAGCCCGCCGAAAATTCCCGCCCGGTACGGCCCGATCCCGATGATCGAATGACCGATAAAGGTCGCGATCGGCGGAATGGCGGCCACGTACATGACGTAGTTCGTGAACAGAGAGCCGGCGTCGCCCGGCTCACCTTCGATGGCCTGCCATTCCGACTTGGGATCCAGCAGAATGCCTTTGACCCGCCCCACGATATCCATCTTTCTTCTCCCTGATTGACCTGAATTGATCAGCGTCTGGAATCTTCCAAAATCATTGCCGCGCCCTTTTCGGCGATCATGATAGTGGGCGAATTGGTATTGCCTGAGGTGATCGACGGCATCACCGATGCATCGACCACGCGCAGGCCGTCAAGACCGATCACGCGCAGCCGCGCATCGACCACCGCCAGCGGATCGTCATCGCGGCCCATGCGCGCGGTCGACACCGGATGGAAGATGGTGGAGCCGACGTCGCCGGCGGCGTGTGCGAGCGCAGTCTCGTCGTCGTCGCGCACTTGCGGACCCGGCAGATATTCGACCGGCGAATATTTCCGCAGTGCCGGCTGCGCCGAAATCTTGCGCGTGATGCGGATTGCATCGGCGGCGATGCGGCGGTCTTCCGGCGTCGCCAGATAGTTCGGATGGATCAGCGGCGGCGCCGCCGGATCGGTTGACTTGAGCTTGAGGTAGCCGCGGCTCGTCGGCCGCAAATTGGTGACGCTCGCCGTGAAGGCGGGGAAGGCGTGCAGCGGGTCGCCGAACTTGTCGAGCGAGAGCGGCTGGATGTGATATTGCAGGTTCGCCCGGTCCTGCGAGGGATCGGATTTGGTGAAGGCGCCGAGCTGCGAGGGCGCCATGGTCAACGGCCCGCGCTGGAACAGCGCAAAGTCCAGCGCCATCTTGGCCTTCCCGAACAGCGAGGCGTTCATCTCGTTGAGCGTGCGGATGCCCGAAACCTTGTAGAT
Source organism: Pseudomonadota bacterium (assembly GCA_021823875.1). Classification (GTDB taxonomy): domain Bacteria; phylum Pseudomonadota; class Alphaproteobacteria; order Rhizobiales; family Xanthobacteraceae; genus Pseudolabrys. The sequence continues at coordinate 13,596 of JAKAMD010000045.1, forward strand.
CAGCCGCAATTGCAGATGATCGTGCAGATTACCGCCGACGCCGGGCTTGTCGAGCACGATCGGAATGCCGAATTGCGTGAGATCGGCGGCAGGGCCGACGCCCGACAGCATCATGATCTGCGGCGAGCCGATCGAGCCGGCCGCCATGATGACCTCGCCGCGGCAGCGCGCTTCGCGCGCCGTGTTTTGCTGGCGGAAGCGCACGCCCACGGCGCGCCGACCATCGAAGATCAGGCCCTCGACCAGGCAGCCGGTCTCCAGCCGCAGGTTCGGCCGGTTGAGCACCGGCTTGAGAAAGCCGCGTGCCGCCGACCAGCGCCAGCCGCGCTTCTGGTTAACGTGGAAATAACAAGAGCCCTCGTTGTCGCCGGTGTTGAAGTCGGCGATCGGCTTGATGCCGTATTGCGCCGCCGCCTCGCGCCAGGCGTCGAGGATATCCCAGCGCAGGCGCGGAAATTCCACGTGCCATTCGCCGCCCACCGCGTGGTGCTCGTTGGGCCCGAGGAAATGGTCCTCGTGCTTTTTGAAATAGGGCAGCACGTCGTCCCACGACCAGCCCGGCAACCCGAGCTGGCGCCAATGATCGTAGTCGCTGGCCTGCCCGCGCATGTAGACCATCGCGTTGATGGCCGAGGAGCCACCGATCACCTTGCCGCGCGGATAGACGAGGCTGCGGCCGTTGAGGCCGGGCTCGGCCTCGGTCTTGAACATCCAGTCCGCGCGCGGATTGCCGATGGCAAACAGATAGCCGACCGGGATGTAGATCGG
>JAKAMD010000446.1 GCA_021823875.1 Pseudomonadota bacterium
CGTCGTAGTCAAACGCAAGTTCACCGACGCGGTGTCGCGCTGGATGCCCATGTCGACATCATGCAGATTGTTTTCGACGTCGCGTTTTACTGCCGCGTTCTGTGTCGCGACGGCGCAACCTGGCGCGATCAAACAATCATTATGCAATTGATTCGACAGGCCCGCCGGCAGCGTCAGCGCAGTGGTGCCGACGCCGTTATAGATGGTGTGGCCGGTGCCGTAGTTATGGGGCGTTTCATCCCATTGGAAGTTGAAGTACAGCTCGCCGGCCTTCGAGGCGCTGAGGTCGTAGCGCTGGTCGTCATAGCCGACGTTCTTGCCCCAGACGTCGATCTGATAGAGACCGTTATTGGTGCCGGTGGCCAAGTGGAAGTTGCCGAAGGCGCCAGGGCGCAAGTCGCGATACTCATAGAACTTGCCGAGGCTGCGGCCGCCGCGGGCGGCGATGCCGCTCTTTTCCGGATCATTGGCAAAGAAGCGGCCGCCAACCTCAACGTAACCGTGGAACCACCAGGCATTGGCCACGGCTTCCGCAGTCGATGGCGCCTTGACCGGCATGTCGGCCGCTTGCGCCTTGCCGCCCATCACCAGCGATCCGGCGGCCACCAACAATGCACTCGTTGCTACGGTGAGAAACAACGTTTGCGCATGCACTTTCATTTTAATCGCCCCCCAAGGCAACCATATGTTCCTGATTAAGCACACATCGATGATTGCGCTTCGGTTTATCGATGCATCAGCGCGCCCGACGGATCGTTGCTGCCGTGAACCGCGTTGTGGCAGTTCTGGCACGAGCGTCCCATCGTTTGCACTGCAAGCGGACCGCTGGTCAGGCCATGGCCGAACCCGTGGCACTCGGCGCACAGCCGCGGCCGCGAGACTTTCAGCATGAACTCGTTCACCGAGCCGTGCGGGTCATGGCAGTTCAGGCAGTTCTCACGCACCGGCGCGTGTTCGAACAGGAACGGTCCGCGCTTCTCGGCGTGGCACTTGTAGCAAGTGTCGTTGATCGAGTCGGTGCGCAGCATGGCGCTTGTGAACGAGCCGTGCGGGTTATGGCAGTCCGAGCACACCATCTTGCCTTCGCGCACCGGCATATGGGCGGAACGCGCAGTCTTGGCCCGAATTTCCTGGTGGCACTGGAAGCAGGTATCCGGCTGGCGTTCGGTCTTGAGCTGGAACTTGCGCGACACCGCTTTCATGACGGTATGGCAGTTCGTGCAGGCGAGACCGCGCGTCTGGTGCGGGCTGCCATTCCAGTAGGTGCGATCGCCGCGCTGGTGACAACCCAGGCAGATCTGGTTGTTTTCTTCCGCGGTGCGGCTCGTGTCGTTCGCGCGGAACGAAATGATGCCGCCGACGCCGCGGCCGCCGCCGCGCCGCGCGTGTTCCGAACCAGGACCGTGGCAGGTCTCGCATTGCAGTTTGCCCTGCTTCTGCAGCCGGCCCATCAGCGTATGTTCGAACTGCGACGCTTGGCTGCTGTGGCAGCCGAGGCAGGTTTTATTGCCCACATAGCTGGCTTCGACAGCCGGACCATGCGTGCGCGCTTTGGTCGCAGGCATCGGTTTCGCTGCCGGCGCCGGTTCGCCGTTCTTCTTGTTCATCATTTCGCGCAGGGTATCGAAGGCGTTGTCCGCTTCGGCCACGCGGAAGGAGCCGGCTTGCGGCTTCACGTCGGCGCGCGCCAGCTGCGGCATGTCGATCGACTTCAGATAGCCTTGCAGCGCGGCGACCGATCGATCGGGGCTTGCCGTGCCCGCCGTGGCGGCGGTCAAGCCCGAGCCGAGCAGGAAGCCGGCAACGGCGCCGATCGCGCCCAGCAGGATGAAAGTGTTACGCAGAAGTTTTCCGCGCCCGTGATCAACAGGCGCGATCCGATTGTCCCCATACTGCACGTGCCGCCCCCTAACTTGCGCGCTTAACGATCGGGAGATGGAAGAGTCGGATGACTGTCCCGATCGATATTGAAGGTGTTTGACCTCAGTCAATTTTACATGGAGGCTTTTTGATTCAAATCAAAGTTCGTGGGGGCCCTGTCTAGCGCGTGCGGGCGAGTCACAAATTTGCCTACAATATTACGTTCTGTTTATTTCTCGCCGTCGTAGAGTTATGTCTCAATTATATTGAAACGGCGCGCGGGGCGGCGCGGTAAAATGGTCGGATCGTCAATTTGGCGCATGATCTGATCGGCGGTTATGAGCCGATTCCCGTGTTCGCCAACGCCACCGACTCCGTCACCGGTACAACCCGTCGGAGAATGCCGTTTATTGGGCGGCCGAGGCGCTGCACGACAACAAGCCGATGCTCGCCAGTGTTTTCAAGCCGTTCCGGTTGTTCGATCCGGCCCACATGGCGCCCCATCAAGGACGTGCCGTTTCATCCCGATGCGCCGACGTATTACCAAGAGATCGCGCTCGCCAAGTAAGAACTGGATCGCACGCGATCTTGCGGCTGTCGCGCCGCCGGGCCCGCTACGGGCGCAGCGGCGCGGTTACATTTGGCTCAATCGCGCACCGCGTCGGCGCCCCCATAGGCGATGCGCAGCATATTGGTTGCGCCCGGGGTGCCGAACGGAATGCCGGCCACCACGGACGTCCGGTCTGAGGCCGTTGCTATCATGCGGCTGGATCGCGTCGCCCACTCAATGTCGCAGTCGGACCCGTTTGCGACATTGGGTATTTCACCAGCCCACCGCGACACACTGGCGACGAGCAGTTCCCAGTCTGACGTGCTTGGCCGCTACGCCGGAGGCGGAACCGGCGTGAGGCCATGGCGTCGCATAATGTCCGCCATCTTTGCTCGGTCCGGCGGACCGCCGCTTGCCGCATTGAGGACGTCAGCCGCCTCACGGAAATACTGCGGACCTATCGCGGCTGGCGAAACCACGCAAAGCGCCGTTACGTCCTGGCTTCCGTTGTTATCGAACCGGTGAACGGCGCCGCGCGGAATGCAGAGCGCCTGCCCAGGCCCGACGTCGAATTGTTTGCCATCGACGGTCCAGGTCAACACGCCCTCGATGCCGTAAATGGTCTCTTCGTAATGGTCGTGGCTATGCGCCGGAGCCGCCAGGCGCTGTGCAGCCGGGACGCTGACCTCAAAGGCCGCGACGCTGCCATTCGAGTTCTCTCCGGTGATCAAGAAGCGCACCGCGAGCGGGCCGAGCCGGATCGTCTCGTCGGACGGATTGATGTGCAGACTGCCCTCT
>JAKAMD010000046.1 GCA_021823875.1 Pseudomonadota bacterium
TCCGATCTAGCGCTGATGCATCTCGCCGAGGGCAAGGTGCAGCCGGACAAGCTCGGCACCATTCCCGACGCGATGTGGTGGGCGATCGTCACGCTCGGCACCATCGGCTATGGCGACGTGGTGCCGGTGACCGCGCTCGGCAAGCTGATCGCCACCGGCACCATCTTCGCCGGCCTGATCATGATCGCGCTGCCGGTCGGCATCATCGCCACCGCCTTCGCCGAGCAGATCCACCGGCGCGAGTTCATCATCACCTGGGGCATGATCGCGCGCGTGCCGTTATTTTCGGAGCTCGATGCGGCCGAAATCTCCGACATCATGCAGCTCTTGCGGGCGCAGGTGGCGCAGCCCGGCGAGGTGATTGTGCGCGCCGGCGAGCCCGCCCATTCCATGTATTTCATCGCCTCCGGCGAGGTCGAGATCGCGCTCGAGCAGGGGCGAGTGAAGCTCGGCGTCGGCCAGTTCTTCGGCGAGGTCGCGGTGCTGCGCCGGGCGCGCCGCTCGGCGACCGCGGTGGCGATCACCCGCAGCAATCTGCTGCTGCTCGACGCCCAGGACTTGCACGCGCTGATGGAACGCGACCCGCGCATCGCCGGCCGCATCAAGGAAGTGGCGGCGAAACGCGTCGGCCGCGAGGTGGTGTCGCCCAGGGGCGATATCGTGCGCGAAGAGATCGAGGCGGCGGAAGAGAAAGTCGCGGAAGAGAAGTAGGGCGCCGGCTCATCTTCCTAAATGAAATGGCCGGGACGAGCCCGGCCATCACACGTTCTTGCCGTTCGATGGCGGGCCGTGATCAGGCCGCCATCGCTATCTTCAGGTTCTCGTCCGCCGCCGCCGGACTTAAGCGTCAGAGCGCGGCGATCGCGGCGTTCAGCGTCGCGCTCGGGCGCATCGCGGCCGATGCCTTGGCATCGTCGGGCAGATAGTAGCCGCCGATGTCGACCGGCTTGCCTTGCGCGCCGATCAGTTCGCCATTGATCTTGGCCTCGTTCTTGGCGAGCGTCTCGGCCAGCGGTTTGAAGCGGGCTTGCAGCCCGGCGTCCTTGGTCTGTGCAGCCAGCGCCTCGGCCCAGTAAAGGGCGAGGTAGAAATGGCTGCCGCGATTGTCGATTTCGCCGACCTTTCGCGCCGGATTGCGGTTGAACTCGAGGAACTTGGCGATGGCCGTGTCGAGCGTCTCGGCCAGAACCTGCGCCTTGGCGTTCTTGTAGGTCTGCGCCAGATGTTCGAGCGAGGCGCCGAGGGCGAGGAACTCGCCGAGCGAATCCCAGCGCAGATAGCCCTCTTCCTGGAACTGCTGCACGTGCTTGGGCGCCGAGCCACCGGCACCGGTCTCGAACAGACCGCCGCCCGCCAGCAGCGGAACGATCGACAGCATCTTGGCCGAGGTGCCGAGCTCCATGATCGGGAACAGGTCGGTCAGATAATCGCGCAGCACGTTGCCGGTGACGGAGATCGTGTCCTGCCCCTTGCGGATGCGCGCGAGCGAAAACTTGATCGCTTCGACCGGCGGCAGAATGCGGATGTCGAGCCCCTTGGTGTCTTCATCCTTCAGGTACTTCTCGACCTTGGCGATGACCTGCGCGTCATGCCCGCGCTTGGCGTCGAGCCAGAACACCGCCGGGGTGTTGGTGAGGCGCGCGCGGCGCACGCCGAGCTTGACCCAGTCCCGGATCGGCGCGTCCTTGGCCTCGCACATGCGGAAGATGTCGCCGGTCTCGACCGGACGCTCCAGCAGCACTTTGCCGTCATCGGCGACGACGCGGACCGTTCCGTCGCCAGGAATTTCGAACGTCTTGTCGTGCGAGCCGTATTCCTCGGCCTTCTGCGCCATCAAGCCCACGTTCGAAACCGAACCCATGGTCTTGGGGTCGAAGGCGCCGTGCGCCTTACAGTCCTCGATCGTTGCCTGATACAGCGTCGCGTAGCAGCGATCCGGGATCACGGCCATGGTGTCGTGCAGCTTGCCGTCGGCGCCCCACATCTTGCCGCCTTCGCGGATCATCGCCGGCATCGAAGCGTCGACGATGATGTCGCTCGGCACGTGCAGGCAGGTGATGCCCTTGTCGGAATTGACCATGGCGAGGCCCGGCCGTTTCGCATACTCGGCCGCGATGTCGTCCTTGATCGCTTTTTTCTCAGGCTCAGGCAGCGTCTCGATCTTCGTCAGCAGATCGCCGAAGCCGTTGTTGAGATTGACGCCGAGCCGCTTCAGCGTGGCGGCGTGCTTCTCGATCACGTCTTTGAAGAACACGGAAACGACGTGGCCGAACACGATGGGGTCGGCGATCTTCATCATGGTCGCCTTCACGTGCAGTGAGAAAAGAACGCCTTCTTTCTTGGCGGCATCGATCTGCTCGGCAAAGAAGGCGCGCAGCTTCTTGCGGCTCATCACCGCCGCGTCGATGATCTCGCCGGCCGCAAGCGCCGTCTTTGCCTTCAGCACCGTGACCTTGCCGTCGGCCCCGGCCAATTCGATGCGGACGTTGGTCGCCTGCGGGACCGTGGTCGAGATTTCCGAGCCGTAGTAATCGCCGCTCGACATGTACGACACATGCGATTTGGAGTCCTTGCTCCAGGCGCCCATCTTGTGCGGATGCTTGCGGGCGTATTGCTTGACGGCGCCGGCGGCGCGGCGGTCGGAATTGCCCTCGCGCAGGACCGGGTTGACGACGCTGCCGAACACCTTGGCGTAGCGGGCCTTGATGTCCTTCTCGGCGTCCGTCGTGGCGTTGTCCGGATAGTCCGGAACATTGTAGCCCTTGCCTTGCAGTTCCTTGATCGCGGCTTTGAGCTGCGGGATCGAAGCGGAGATGTTGGGCAGCTTGATGATGTTGGCCTCGGGCCTCAGTGTGAGCTCGCCGAGTTCGGTGAGTTCGTCGTTGATGCGTTGCGCAGGGGTGAGATTCTCGGGGAAATTGGCGAGGATGCGACCGGCCAGCGAGATATCCTTCAGCTTCACCGATACACCCGCCGCGCCCACGAAGCCTTCGACGATCGGCAGCAGGGAATAGGTCGCGAGCGCCGGGGCTTCATCGACCTTTGTCCAAACGATTTCGAGATCTGACATGCTTGCACCTCTGGTCGCCGTGCTTGTTTGGCCCGGGCGGAAACTGAACATTGATGGGCGCGGTGGTATCGCTTCCCCCGCGGGCCCTCACATGAATTGTTCTCGGCGCGGACACCGCCAACCGGGAATTCGACTGACGGGGAGTTCGGCGCGCGCCCTATAGCATCCGCCCTCCGCTGGTGAAAGCCTTGTTAGCACATGCGAGATAACCGCCGGCGGGCCAATATGCGGCTGGCGCATGAGCGGAAAGGCGCGAAAACACCGCGTGTTTGGCCATCTGCGGTGGAGGTGACGGGCTTTTCGCGAAATACCGGTGTCGCCGCTTGACGCGCGCGGCTGGCTTGGGCAGGGGCTGCGCCTTGAGGGAACCGCCTCGAGGAGTATCGCATGCCGGGTGCCGGCACCGACAAAACCAGACGCTGGCTGACCACGCCGGCCCCGATCGTCGTCTTGGTCGAGCCGCAGCTCGGCGAGAATATCGGGGCGGCGGCGCGCGCCATGGCCAATTTCGGGCTGTCCCGCCTGCGGCTGGTCAAACCGCTGCAGGGCTGGCCGAACGAGAAGGCGCGCGTCATGGCCTCCGGCGCCGACCGCGTGCTCGAGGCCGTCGAGCTCTACGACAGCCTGGAGGCGGCGATCGCCGATTGCAGCTTCGTGCTCGCCACCACGGCGCGCGTGCACGATCAGGCCAAGCCGGTGGTCGGGGCGGATGCGGCGGCGGCGGAACTGGCGCCGCGCGTGGCCGGTGGCGAGACGGCGGCGCTGGTGTTCGGGCGCGAGCGCATCGGGCTGGAGAACCACGAGGTGGCGCTCGCCGACCGCATCATCACGCTGCCGGTCAATCCGGCTTTCGCCTCGCTCAACCTGGCGCAGGCGGTGGTGATCGTCGCCTATGAATGGTTCAAGGCGAGCGGCTACGGCGCGCTTCCCTTCACGGCCCCGGAAAAATCGCCGCCGGTCGCCAAGCAGCAGCTGGCCGCCTTCTTCGCCGATATCGAGCGCGAATTGGAGAAGACCGAGTTCTTCCGCCCGGAGGAAAAGCGCGCCACCATGCGCATCAACCTGCGCAACATCTTCCAGCGCATGGAGCCGAGCCAGCAGGACATCCGCACGCTGCACGGCGTCATCACCGCGCTGGTGCACGGCCGCAAAGGGCCGGCACGCGGCGGCGTGCTCGACAGCGAGGAGGCACAGCGGCTGCGCGACCTGATCGCCGAGCACGGCGCCGGCCGGGTGCCGGGCGAACGTGGGCCGGTGCGCGGACTGGCGCGGCTGTTGCGGCGTAATCCTACGGAGGCCGAGCGCATCCTGTGGCAGGCGCTCACCAACGACCGTCGTTTCGCCGGGCGCGGCTTCAAGCGGCAGGTGCCGATCGGCGTCCACATCACTGACTTCGTGTCGTTTCCCTTGCGTTGCGTGATCGAGCTTTTGCCGCCGTCGGAAAACGAGCAGGCGGCGCAGAACCGCGTCGAGCGGCGCGCCTGGCTCGCCGATCACGACTACCGGGTCGTCGAGGTGCAGGCGGAGGACGTGGAGCAGGATCTGGCGGGCGCTTTGGACAAGCTGGCCGCGGCCATCGCTTAAGCGTCATTCCGGGACGTCGCCATAAGCGCGTTCACGCGCGTCTTCGACGCGCTATGGCGGCAGGCCCGGAATCCATACGACGCAGCGCTGCGGATTATGGATTCCGGGTTCGCGAGCTTCGCTCGCGTCCCCGAATGACCATTAGGCGTTTTTCAGCGCCTTCACCTGCGCGGCGATGCCGTCGCGCAGCATGGCCTGATCGCTGCCGATGGTGACGAATTTGAAACCGCGCTTGGCCAGCACGAGCCCGCGCTCGGCGTTGCTGCAATAGATGCCGGGGATCTTGCCGGCTTTCACAGCCGCCGCGCAGATCGTGTCGATCGCCTTTTCCACTTCCGGCGCCGTCACGTCCTGCGCCTTGCCGCCGGAGAGCGCGGTCGACAGATCGTAGGGACCGATGAACAGCGCATCGATGCCGGGCGTCGCCGCGATGGCGTCGACATTGGCGAGCGCGGTCGGCGTCTCGATCATGGCTAGTGTCAAGGTACCGTCATTGGCCTCGCGCAGATAGTCGGTGGTCGCGGTGCGGCCTTGCAACGTCATGGCGCGCTGCGGCCCCCAGCTGCGCTCGCCCTGCGGAGGAAACTTGGCGACGGCGGCGAAGCGGCGGGCATCCTCCGGCGTGTTGATCATCGGCGCGATGATCGCCTCGGCGCCGAAATCGAGCGCGCGCGAAACGAGCGCGAAATCGTTGAGCGGCACCCGCACCACCGGCGACCCGCCGCCGTGATGCACGGCACTGATGCCTGCGATCAGCGAGGCGGTGTCCCAGAGCCCGTGCTGCGCATCGAGCACGACGCCGGCAAATCCGTCGCGCGCCAAGGTTTCGGCCGCGAGCGGCGCGGCCATGGTGCACCAGCCGGCGAATACAGTCTCGCCGGCGCGCAAGGCGCGGGCGAGCGGGAAGGGGGACTGGGTCATCGGCGCCCTCATTTGGTCTCATTCCGGGGCGCCGGCAACGCGCGCAAAGTCGGAATCCCGGTAAACAAACACTGAATTTCGGGCGCTACGGCTGGCGCCGCATCCCGTCCCGGTTCGACGAGAACTAGCCGTGCTTCTTGATCTGCTCGATCGCCTGCGCCAGGAATGCTTTCATCTTGGCGTGGACATCGGCCTCGGTGACGCCCTTGCCGGCAAGATCCTTCACAACCTTGCGCACGACGTCATTGTCGCCGACCTCTTCGAAATCGGCCAAGACGACTTCCTTGGCGTAAGCTTCCGCTGCTGCTCCGCTCTTGCCGAGCACTTCCGCCGCCCACAGGCCCAGCATCTTGTTGCGGCGGGCCATTGCCTTGAAGCGCAGTTCCTGGTCATGCGCGAATTTCTTTTCGAAGCCTTCTTCGCGCTTGTCGAATGTGGTGGTCATGCCGCCCTCGTTGCTTGCGACGCCACGGGTCGCTCTCTATATACCAGCGCCATGCATATCGCCGCGCCAGCGTCAAGGCAACATCCGGCCGCGCCATTGCGGCGGAATTGCGAGGTGGAAAACGCATGGATGGCGCGATTGTGCTGCCTCAAGCGATCGGCTAGGTTGACCCCTGTGCCCGGACTGTTCTAAGCGCGCCGAGCGCGACGTCCGGTCCCGCCGCCGCGGATCTTGTCAGTTTCTAAAATGGAGCCACGGCAACCCGATGGACTTTCACAAACCACGGTACACTCCTATGAGCCGCCGTCGTCGCATTTACGAGGGCAAGGCGAAGGTCCTTTACGAAGGCCCCGAGCCGGGAACGCTGATTCAGCATTTCAAGGACGACGCCACCGCCTTCAACGCCAAGAAGCATCAGGTGATCGAGGGCAAGGGCGTCCTCAACAACCGAATCTCGGAATACGTCTTCCAGCACCTCAACAATATCGGCGTGCCGACCCACTTCATCCGCCGGCTCAACATGCGTGAGCAGTTGATCCGCGAGGTCGAGATCATCCCGCTCGAAGTGGTGGTGCGCAACGTCGCCGCTGGCTCGCTGGCGCAGCGGCTCGGCATCGAGGAGGGCACGCAGCTCCCGCGCTCGATCATCGAGTTCTATTACAAGAACGACGCGCTCAACGATCCAATGGTGTCGGAGGAGCACATTACCGCCTTCGGCTGGGCGAGCCCGCAGGAGATCGACGACATCATGGCGCTCGCCATCCGCGTCAACGACTTCCTGTCCGGCCTGTTCCTCGGCGTCGGCATCCGCCTGGTCGACTTCAAGATGGAGACCGGCCGGCTGTGGGAAAACGACATCATGCGCATCGTGGTGGCCGACGAGATCTCGCCCGATTCGTGCCGGTTGTGGGACATCAAGTCGAACGAGAAGCTCGATAAGGACCGTTTCCGCCGCGATATGGGCGGGCTGGTCGAGGCCTATACCGAGGTCGCCAAGCGCCTGGGCATCATGAGCGAGGGCGAGCGGCCGCAAGGCACCGGCCCGGTTCTGGTGAAAGGCTGAGGACTCAAGCCTCCGGCCGATTGAGCCGAATCCGCAAGGATGCTAACCGGGGGCCTGAAACGGCCCCCGTTTTGCTTTGTGAATGCGTCTGGAGCCTGAGATGAAAGCCCGCGTCACCGTCACCCTGAAATCCGGCGTTCTCGACCCGCAAGGCAAGGCCATCGAGGGCGCCTTGCGTTCGCTCGGGATCAAAGGCGTCGCCAGCGTGCGCCAGGGCAAGGTGTTCGACATCGAGCTCGACGGCGGCGACCCGGCCAAGGCCGAGGCCGTGCTCAAGCAGGCGGCCGACAAGCTGCTCGCCAACACCGTGATCGAAAACTACAAGGTGGACGTGTTGGGATGAAAGCCGCCGTCCTGGTCTTCCCCGGCATCAATCGCGAACGCGACATGGCGCGCACGCTGCGGCTCGTCTCGGGCCGCGCGCCGGCCATGGTCTGGCACACCGAGGGCGAGCTTCCCGCCGGCACCGACCTGGTGGTGATCCCGGGCGGCTTTTCCTACGGCGATTATCTGCGCTGTGGCGCGATCGCCGCGCGCAGCCCCGTCATGGACGCGGTGCGCCGCCATGCCGCAGCCGGCGGCCTCACGCTCGGCGTCTGCAACGGCTTCCAGATCCTGTGCGAATCCGGCCTGTTGCCGGGCGTGCTGATGCGCAACCAGAACCTGCGCTTCATCTGCCGCGAGGTTTATCTCAGGGTCGAGCGTTCCGACACGCCGTTCACGCGCGGCTACAATGCCGGCCAGGTGATCCGCGTGCCGGTCGCGCATGGCGAGGGCAATTACATCGCCGACAGCGAGACCATCGCGCGGCTGGAAGGCGAGGGGCGGGTGCTGTTCCGCTACTGCGCGCCCGACGGCATGATCGATCCGAACTGGAACCACAACGGCGCCATCAACGCCATCGCCGGCATCCTCAACGAGCGCGGCAACGTGCTGGGCATGATGCCGCACCCGGAAAATCACGTGGAGGCCAGCATCGGCCCGACCGACGGACGCGGGCTGTTCGCAGGGCTGGTCGAGGCGCTCGCGCGCGCGGCCTGAGCGGAGGAGGCTTGAACGGAGGCGACAGGCATGGGCGAGCCAGTCAAACCGGTCGCGGTGTGGAAGCGGGTCACCGCCGCCATCCTCGATTTCTTGACCGCCTTTTTCGGCTTCGGCTGGGTGATCGCCAAATTCACCGGCGGGACGACCGAAAAAGGCTTCAATCTGCAGGGCGGCCCGGCCATCGTCCTGTTCATCGTGATCGCCGTCTATTTCTTCATCGGCCGGCGCTATGCCGGCGGCACGCTGTGGGACCGCATTTTCCGCATCGGCCGGCCGCAGCCGAACTGAAAGGCATGGATGGCCAGCCAAGCGGATGCTATGGCCGGTGAAAACCGGCTCAACTCGAACGAATAGACGCCAGTGATCCCGAACACGCCTCCCATCACGCCGGAACTGATCGCCGAGCACGGCCTCAAGCCGGACGAGTACCAGCGCATCCTCGACCTGATCGGGCGCGAGCCGACGCTGACCGAGCTCGGCATCTTCTCGGCCATGTGGAACGAGCACTGCTCGTACAAGTCCTCCAAGGTGCACCTGCGCACGCTGCCGACCAAGGCGCCGTGGGTGATCCAGGGCCCGGGCGAGAATGCCGGCGTCATCGACATCGGCGACGGGCTCGCTTGCGTGTTCAAGATGGAGAGCCACAACCACCCAAGCTACATCGAGCCCTATCAGGGCGCGGCGACCGGCGTGGGCGGCATCCTGCGCGACGTCTTCACCATGGGCGCGCGGCCGATCGCCTGCCTCAATGCCTTGTCGTTCGGCGCACCGTCGCATCCGAAGACGCGGCATCTGGTGTCCGGCGTGGTGGCCGGTGTCGGCGGCTACGGCAATTCTTTCGGCGTGCCCACGGTCGGTGGCTCGGTGCGCTTCCACACGCGCTATGACGGCAACAATCTCGTCAACGCCATGGCGGTCGGCATCTGCAAGAAGGACGAGATCTTCTACGCCGCCGCGTCGGGCGTCGGCATGCCGATTGTCTATCTCGGCTCGAAGACCGGGCGCGACGGCATCCACGGCGCCAGCATGGCCTCGGCCGAATTCGGCGAGGACTCCGAAGCCAAGCGCCCGACCGTGCAAGTCGGCGATCCCTTCTCCGAGAAGCTCCTGTTGGAAGCTTGCCTCGAGATCATGGCCAAGGATTGCGTGATCGCAATCCAGGACATGGGCGCGGCGGGGCTCACCTGCTCGGCGGTGGAAATGGGCGCCAAGGGCGACCTCGGCGTCACCCTCGATCTCGACAAGGTGCCCTGCCGCGAAGAGCGCATGAGCGCCTATGAGATGATGCTCTCCGAGAGCCAGGAGCGCATGCTCATGGTGCTCAAGCCGGAGAAGGAAGAGGAGGCGGAAGCGATCTTCCGCAAATGGGGCCTCGATTTCGCGGTGGTGGGCGAGACCACGCCGTCCTTGCGCTTCGTGGTCAAGCACCAGGGCGAGGTGATGGCCGATTTGCCGATCAAGGAGCTTGGCGATCAGGCGCCGGAATATCACCGGCCGTTCACCGACAGCGCCAAACCGGCGGTGATCGACGCGGCCTCGGTCGAGCCGCCGCACGGCACCATCGAAGCGCTGGAAATGCTGCTCGCTTCGCCCGACCTCTGCTCCAAGCGCTGGGTCTGGGAGCAGTACGACCACATCATTCTCGGCAACACCGTGCAGCGGCCCGGCGGCGACGCCGCGGTGGTGCGCGTGCAAGACGGACCGAAGGGCCTGGCGATGACCGCCGACGTCACGCCGCGCTATTGCGAGGCCGATCCGTTCGAGGGCGGCAAGCAGGCCGTGGCGGAATGCTGGCGCAATCTGACGGCCGTCGGCGCCACGCCGCTCGCCATCACCGACAATCTCAATTTCGGCAATCCGGAGCGGCCCGAGATCATGGGCCAATTCGTCGGCGCCGTGCGCGGCATCGCGGAGGCCTGCAAGGCGCTCGACTTCCCGGTCGTGTCCGGCAATGTCTCGCTCTACAACGAGACCAACGGCAAGGCGATCCTGCCGACGCCGACGATCGGCGGCGTCGGACTGATCGACGACTTCACCAAGTCGGCGACGCTCGCCTTCAAGTGCGAAGGCGAGGCGATCCTGCTGATCGGCGGCAATCCGTCCTGGCTCGGGCAGTCGATGTATCTGCGCGAAGTGTGCGGACGCGAGGACGGTGCGCCGCCGCCGGTCGATCTCGCGCTTGAGAAGCGCAACGGCGATTGCGTGCGCGCACTGATCGCCGATGGCGCGGTCAGCGCGGTGCACGACATTTCTGACGGCGGCCTGTTGGTGGCCATCGCCGAGATGGCGATGGCGTCCGGCATCGGCGCTGTGCTGCTGGAAGGCGTAGCGCCCGCGCACGGTTTCTGGTTTGGCGAAGACCAGGCGCGCTATGTAGTGACGGTGCCGGCAGCGCAAGCCGACGCGGTGATCGCGCGCGTGACGGCGGCCGGCGTGCCGGTATCCCGGCTGGGCACGACCGGCGGTGATGCCTTGAGCCTTGTCGGCGAACGGCCGGTGCGCGTTTCCGCGCTGCGCGAGCGTTTCGAGGGCTGGCTGCCCGCCTATATGGCCGGCGGCGTTTAATCCAAACCGCATTCGTTACAGCCGGTACTTCTCACGCGCTCAGTCACGTCTGAAGCGGCGCGCCCGCTTGGGCGCGGGCGTGCGCCCTGCCTTTCCTTTTCTTGTGACCGTCTCCGCTTGTCCCGACGCGCCCGCACGGGAGGCAGATGTCGCCGCCCTTGGCCTTGCCTAAACCGGTAAATCGAGGCAACCTCACAATATGATAATAACTCTCACAATGTGAGATGACAAAAGGGGGAGACGATGAGGCTTTTTGGCGTGGCCGGGCTGGGCCTGGTTTTGTCGGTCGGTTTCGCAGGGGCTGCCGCTGCGCAGCAGCCGACGATCGCGGTGTTCACCAAGAACTATACCAACCCGGCCTATGCCGCTTTCCGCACGGCCGCGGACAAGATCGGCAAGGCGACAGGAGCGCGGATCATTCACTTCGTGCCCAAGAAGCCGGACAATGTCGACGAGCAGACGGCGGAGGTCGAAGAGGCCCTGAAGCTGCGGCCGGACATCGTGGTGTTCACGCCGGTCAGCGACAAGGCCATGGTCGGGCCGGTCAAGAAGCTCAACGACGCCAATATCCCGATCGTGCTGTTCACCAATGCCTTGCCGGGCAAGTTCGTGACTTATGTCGGCTCCGACGATGTCGATATCGGTTACAGGGAAGCGCGCTATCTGTTCCAGAAGATGGGCGGCAAGGGCAACATCGTGGTCATCGAAGGGGTGCCGGTGGCGCCCACCAACCGCAACCGTCTGCTTGGCTATAAGCGCGCGTTCGCTGAATTCCCCGGCATCAAGGTGGTCGGTTCGGCCGTCGGAATGTATCAGCAGCCCGTTGCCCGCGAGGCGATGGCCAAGCTGCTCAAAGAGCACGACAAGATCGATGCGGCGCTGGTCGCGAACGACAGCATGGCGCTCGGCGTGCTTGAAGCCATGCAGGCGGCCAATCGCTCCATGCTCGTGATGAGCATCAATGGCATCGTGCCGGCGGTCCGCGCGGTCGGCGAGGGCAAGATCCTCGCGACGGTTGAATTCAATATGTTCAAGATCGGTTGCCTGGCGACGCAGGCGGCGGTGCGCAAGCTCAAGGGCGAGCCGTTGCCGGAAAAGGTCATGGTGCCGAGCGAAGTGATCACCAAGGACAATTACAAGGCCTGGCTCGTGCCGGTTGCCGAACGCTCCTGTCCCAAATGGGAAGACGTCATCCGGTGAAGCCCGCGCTCATGGGCGCCGCGCGCTGACGCCCGGGTTTCTATTCGTCGCCGCGCTTGATGGCGCGGCGGCGGTCGGCCGCTTCCGAATAAGGCCGATACTGCCCGCCTATGGGGCCGGCGCGCCGGCCCGACCTTCCGCAAGTCGCCGAGAGTGTCCACATGGTGGTGCATGACGCGGCCCGGCCGTTTTCGAATGCAGGCGTTTCTGCTAGAGCGCTGAGACAAGAGGATCGCGGCGGCACCTCCGCCTGCCGCCCGCGCGAACAACCGTTTTGGAGGGCGAAAACCCATGGCGATGGACGCCAATGAGATCGAGCGGCTGATCAAGGCAAGCATCCCGGACGCCAGGGTGACCATCCGGGACTTGGCCGGGGACGGCGACCACTACGCCGCCACCGTGATTTCCGCGGCGTTCAAGGGCAAATCGCGGGTGCAGCAGCACAAGCTCGTCTATGACGCGCTGAAAGGGCAGATGGGCGGCGAATTGCACGCGCTGGCGCTGCAGACCGCCACGCCTGAGAGCTGAGCCGGAGGGCGGGACCGGCCGGGGCGGGCTGTTTCCGCCGCCCCGTAAACGCCAATTTTTTCCGGGAAAGGAGCCGGACCGCCGCCGGCGATGGTGGGCTGGCGAGCGTTTCTGCGCTACATATATGGGCAAGCGAAGCGGTTTCGCCCCGCAACAGGATCACAGGCAAATGGGCATCGAGCAATTCATCGACAATGAAGTGAAGAGCAATGACGTCGTGCTGTTCATGAAGGGCACGCCGCAGTTTCCCATGTGCGGCTTTTCAGGGCAGGTGGTGCAGATTCTCGACCATCTCGGCGTGAGCTATAAAGGCCTCAACGTTCTGGAATCGGACGACCTGCGCAACGGCATCAAGGCCTATTCCAACTGGCCGACCATTCCGCAGCTCTACATCAAGGGCGAGTTCGTCGGCGGCTGCGACATCGTGCGCGAGATGTTCCAGGCCGGCGAATTGCAGTCGGCGTTCAAGGATGCCGGCATCGCGGTGCGCGAGAGCGCCTGACCGCCTGTCCCGACCGATGGGCGCGCCGTGACCAAGCTTCTGCTGAACGTTGCGGCGCTTGCCTTCATGCCGCCTGCGGGCGCGCTGGCCACACTAATGGTGCCGGCGCCGTCTTGAAAACGGCTCCCCAAAAGCAAAGCCCCCGCACTGGCGGGGGCTTTTTTCGTCGCAGCCGATGAAGGATCAGCGCGAATAATATTCCACCACCAGGTGCGGTTCCATCTGCACCGGATAGGGCACGTCGGTATAGGTCGGCACGCGGGTGAGCGAGGCGGTGAGCTTGTTGCCGTCGACCTGGATGTAATCGGGCACGTCGCGCTCGGCCAGGGCCTGCGCCTCCAAGACCAGCGCGAGTTCCTTGGACTTCTCCTTCACCTCGATCACGTCGCCGACCTTGACGCGATAGCTCGGGATGGTGACGCGGCGGCCGTTCACCTTGATGTGGCCGTGATTGACGAACTGGCGAGCGGCGAACACCGTCGGCACGAACTTGGCGCGGTAGATCACCGCGTCGAGCCGGCGCTCCAGCAAGCCGATCATGTTGGCGCCCGAGTCGCCCTTCATGCGGATGGCTTCGCCGTAGATGCCGCGGAACTGCTTCTCGGAGATGTTGCCGTAATAGCCGCGCAGCTTCTGCTTGGCCTTGAGCTGCACGCCGTAGTCGGAGAGCTTGCCCTTGCGGCGCTGGCCGTGCTGGCCGGGGCCGTATTCGCGCCGGTTGACCGGGCTCTTCGGCCGACCCCAGATGTTCTCGCCCATCCGGCGGTCGATCTTGTACTTGGATTCCATGCGCTTGGTCATCGCGTCCTCTTCGTTTTGCGTCACGTTTGGGTTTTTGAGGATCGCGCCCTCCTTTGCCCCGGCGGGAGCCGGGACCGACAGGAAAAGCCTCGAAAGCGCAAGGCCTTGCCGCGGGTCGCGAAACAAGCCCGGCAGGCCGAAACCTACCGGGCGCCGGGTATTTAGGCGGTGAGAGGCTCCGTGTCAAACAGCCCCGGGGGCAACCCGGCCGGAGGCCTTGCCGAAAAGGGCTCCGGACGCCATTTTGGGCCAGTCAGGCCGGGCCCCTCTGGCAGTCATGGGACTGCGATGTCGGACTGATTGAACCGGCAAGGGGCCCCCGATGGCCGACATTTTCAGCCAAGCTTCGCTCGCCGCCTTCTTCCAGGTCATCATCATCGACTTGGTGCTGGCCGGCGACAACGCGGTCGTGATCGGGTTGGCGGCTGCCGGCCTGCCGAAGGCGCAGCGCGGCCGCGCCATCCTGGTCGGCATCCTCGCCGCCACGGTGCTGCGCATCCTGTTCGCCG
>JAKAMD010000447.1 GCA_021823875.1 Pseudomonadota bacterium
CAAGGCCTCGCGCATGGGGGTCCGCGACACGTTGTATTGCCGGCAGATGCGTTCTTCCTCAAGCGCCGCGCCCGGCTCGATGTCGAGCACGATAATCGCATGGCGCAGCGCGGCGTAGACCCGCTGGGCGCCGGTAAGTGGCTTTCCAGCCTGGGGCAATTTCGCGGCTCGTTTGGCCTTGGCGCGCAACTTGGCGGTCATGGGCCTATCCATGCGGCAGGACCCAAGGTTACGTCAATTGCGAGTTTGACTCGACGATTGTATATTTATAGTATACAAATTGTCCGCCGGGATAAGGCGCAGGACACCGACCTCGCTCGGATCGACACCGCCATGGTGGTGCTGGCCGAGCAGGGGGGCCGGCGCCCAAAATTCGATCAAAGGGGGAAACCATGGCTACCGTGGGCGTCGCGACTGCTCCACTTTCCGAAGAACTGATTTCTGCGCGCATCGAGCGATTACCACTCACCTCGTGGTACCGCCGTATGATGCTAATCGTCGGCATGGCCGGCTTCTTCGATGCCTTCGATGCGCTGACCATCGCTTTCGTGCTGCCGGTGCTCATCGCCAAGTGGCACATCAACCCCGCCCAGATCGGCGCGCTGATCTCGATCGGCTATGCGGGGCAGTTGATCGGCGCCATCAGGTTGAGTTGGATCGCCGAGAAATACGGACGCCAGCGAGTGCTGCGCTGGACCATCGCGGTCATCGGTCTGCTCAGCATCGCCTGCGCCTTCGCCTGGAGCTACACCTCGCTGTTCTGGTTCCGCTTCATTCAAGGCCTTGGCCTCGGCGCCGAGGTGCCGATCGCCGCGACCTATATGAACGAGTTCACCCGCGCCGAAATGCGCGGCCGTCTGGTCGTTCTGTTCCAGGCCATCTTCGCCTTCGGCGTCATGATCACGGCCTTCGTCGCCATCTGGGTGGTACCGCATCTCGGCTGGCAATGGATGTTCATCATCGGCGCCGGTCCCGCATTGCTGGCGATCTGGCTGCGCCGCCTGGTTCCCGAATCGCCGCGCTGGCTGGCGATGCACGGGCGCCTGCAGGAAGCGGACGCGACCGTTGCCAAGATTGAGACGGTCGCCGCAGCCGACAGCGGCAAGGCGCTGCCGGCGCTGCCGACCAATATCCCGGCGATCATTAAGGAGAAGGCGAGGTGGCTCGACCTGTTCGAGCATGAATATCTGCGCCGTACCTTGACTGCTTGGGTCATGGCCTTTGGTACCTCGATCGTCGGCTACGGCCTGCTGGCCTGGCTGCCGACCATCTATCGCAACATCTATCACCTGCCGATTAGCCAGAATCTGCAATACAGCTTCATCAGCTATTTTGTCGGCCTGTTCGGCGCGCTGTCCGGCGCCTTGCTGATCGACCGCTTCGGCCGCAAGGCGTGCTATATTATCTCGTTCATCGGCGCCGGCGTGCCGCTGTTGCTGCTCTGGTGGATCAGCCGCGGGGCCCTTGCCGGCGTCGGCACGGTAGTGACCATGGCATCGGTCAGCCTGTTCTTCATCTCGATCCTGCTGGCGGGCATCTATGTCTACATGCCGGAGATCTATCCGACGCGCATGCGCGCGCTGGGTAGCGGCACCGCCAGCGCATGGATGCGGGTGGCCTCGATCGTCGGTCCGTTCATAGTCGGCATGATCCTCGGCCGCAGCGGCGTCCAAGAGGTCTTTCTCTTTTTCGGCGTCACCGCGTTGGTTGGCGCGCTGGTGGTGCTGCTCTTTGCCATCGAGACCAAGGGCAAGACACTGGAGGAAATCGCGCGCTGATCCGCGCGCAGGAGAAACTTCCGCGCGGGATTGCCCCACATCGAGATCAACGGATACTTGGCTCGTAGAGCCAGCAAAATGGAGAACGATATGAAAGGGATTGGAGATTATCGCTACGTGGCCGTGCTGTTGCCCTATGACCGTCGGCTTAAGATCGATGAGGCGGCCTATCGGCGTTTCCTGCAATATTTTCTGAACGAGCCGCGCTTCCGCCGCGAAGGCGGGCTCTGCATCAATCCGGAAGCTGGCGAGATCTTCTACCTCACGCGCCAGGAGAAGCGCCGCGTGCTCGAGATCGCGATGGAGGAGGCGCACGGCAAGGTGCCGATCATCGCTGGAACTTGGGCGATCACCACCGACGAAATGGTGGAGACCGCCAAGGACGTGAAGGCGCTCGGCGCTGACGGCATATTCGTCACCCCGCCAGGCGGCGCGCAGGATGTCACATCGTGCTGGGACGCCGACGAATATCCGGAAATCTGGGCCGACCAAATCAAGGCGCAGGATCGCGCCGTCGATCTGCCGATCGTCACCCACCCGGTGGGCGGCGCCAAGCCGCCGTTCAATCCCGGCCTGCCACTCGGCGCCACCATGAGCATCTGCCGGGAAATTCCAAACATCGTCGGCTGGAAGATGACATACATGTATGAGGGCTTCCAGATTATCGCCAACGGGCTGCGCTCGCTCGACCGCCACGTCGCCGTCATGGGTGCGCTGGCCTCGCGCTTTCATGAATATCGCGCCACCGGCATGTTCGACGGCACGCTCAGTGGCTTCTGGAATTTTGCGCTCGAGCCGATGCTCGATCACCTCGACGCCTGGGACGCCAAGGACGTCGATCGGGCGACCAAGATCTGGAACGGTGGTCTGCGCCAGCTCCACGGCTACATCGCCGACATGGGCCGGCTGCATATCCGCTACAAAACCGCGACTTGGCTGCGTGGCCTGATTCCCAGCCCGTTCATGCGCGCGCCTATGCCACAGCCGAAGCAGGAAGAAATCGATACCATCTATCGCCTGCTTAAGGCGCTCAACCTGTCGGTGATCGACGTCAACGAAACCCGCATGGCGGCGTGATCGAATGAGCGGCGCAGCGGCGGACGATAGTTCCGCCGCTGCGCTTTTCCGCTGCAATGAAACGGCACGCAAATGGCTTTCTATCGCGGCATCATCCGTCCTCTGCTGTCTTGTCTCGACGCGGAATTGAGTCATCGCGTGACCGTGGCTGCCTGCCGGACCTTCGGCCGCGTTCCTTTCGTCCGCACCGCGGTGGAGCGACTTTTCGGGAACATCGATCCGCGCTTGCGCAGTACGGTCGCCGGAATTGACTTTCCCGGCCCGGTCGGCCTCGCAGCCGGCTTCGACAAGAACGCCTTGGCCAT
>JAKAMD010000047.1 GCA_021823875.1 Pseudomonadota bacterium
TCATCATCATTGGCGCTGGTCAGGCCGGCCTTGCCATGAGCCGAAGTCTCACGATGCAAGGCGTCGATCACGTCGTGTTGGAGCGCGGCCGAATTGGCGAGCGCTGGTATTCCGAACGCTGGAAATCGTTACACCTGCTCACGACCAACGCGATGAGTGCGCTTCCGGGTCTGGCTCAGGAGGGCGACCCCGATGCGTTCATGCCGGCCGTTGCGTTCGCTTCTTATCTGCAGACCTACGCGCAGAAGATCGATGCGCCCATCTTAAGCGGTGTCGAGGTGACGAAAGTTGAGCGGGCGACTGGCTCCTACCGGGTCACGACGAGTGCTGGACAATGGTTGTCGCGCGGCGTCATCATCACGACCGGAGCTTGCGATACCCCCTATCGCCCGGCGATGGCGAGCGCATTGGCGCCGTCGATCCTCCAGATTTCTCCGACGGATTATTGGGAACCGAACGACCTGCCGAAAGGCGGCGTTCTTGTCGTGGGCGCTTCCTCGACCGGTGTGCAGCTTGCGGAAGAGCTTCATGCCTCGGGGCGGCCTGTGACCCTGGCGGTCGGCGACCACACGCGCGTGCCACGGCGTTACCGCGGGCGCGATATTTACGCGTGGATGGAGACCGCAGGCATACTGGATGATCCGGTCCTTGAAAACGGCAATCTTCCCGCGGCACGCCGTCAGCCATCGCTGCAATTGGTCGGTCGTCCCGACAATCAAGATATCGGTCTCGGGATATTGAGCCGCCGAGGTATTCGCCTAATGGGGCGGCTCGCTGGCATGGATGGGATCAAAGCCGAGTTCAGCGGCGATCTCGAGCGCACGACCGCGGCTTCCCAAACACGTATGCTTAGCATCCTCGACAGGATCGACGACTGTATCGAACGCCTCGGACTTGCGGCGCCGCCGGCCAATCCTGATGTGAGGATCCCGTTTAGGGCATCCGGCGATCCGGCGATGCTCGATCTCCGGCGCGCGCGCATCCGATCGGTGGTTTGGGCGACCGGCTATAGTCGCCGTTATCCCTGGCTCAACGTCCCGGTTCTCGATAATCGCGGCGAAATCGTCCACCGCGGTGGCGTCACCACCGTGCCCGGGCTGTTCGCATTGGGGCTAACCTTCCTGCGCAGGCGCCGCTCCCATTTTATCGATGGCTGCGGGATCGATGCCGACGCGATTGCGGGCAATGTCCGATCGTATCTCGATCAAGCGGTACGAAAGGCCGCCTGAGAGTTCAAATCGCCAATCAGAAGAAAGACGCAACCGTGCAAAACGTTCTGCACCACGACGGCGTTCGTCAGACCAGGCCACAAGCGGTCATTGCCCTGCATTGCTCGGGGGCTGACGCTAACGAATGGAGCGCTCTCAAGGAGGCGCTCGGACAGAAATATACTGTTTTAGCGCCGGAGCATTTCGGCTGCGAACGGGTTGGCGCTTGGCCCGGACAGCGCGCCTTCACCATCGACGACGAGGCGGAGCGGACGCTCGCGTTGATCGATGGTTTGGACGGTGAGGTCCACCTCGTCGGTCATTCTTACGGAGGCGGCGTGGCCTTGCATGTCGCTCTTCAGCGTCCTTCGCGGATCGCGAGTCTATCGTTGTATGAGCCGTCGGCCTTTCACCTGCTGCCAGAAATCGGCAATGCTGGCAGAAGAGCGAGCGCCGAGATCACGCGGGTCGCAAAAGAGACGGCGGACCGAATCCTCATTGGCGACTGCCGCGGCGGTGCGGCGGGCTTCATCGATTATTGGAACGGCGCCGGCGCCTGGAACGCAATGTCGCTGCGCGTCCAAGCCGCGCTGACCCGCTGGGCGCCTAAGATACCGCTCGATTTCCGCGCTCTGATGCAGGTGACGGCTCCGCTCAACGCTTACGCCGCGTTGATGTGCCCGGCTTTGTTGTTGCGCGGCGAGTTCGCGCCAGCCCCGACGCGTGTTATCGCAGAAGCGCTCGCCGACATCCTTCCGGAAGGGCGGCTGGAGGTCGTTTCGGGTTGTGGCCACATGGGCCCGCTGACGCATGCGGAGTTGGTGATCCCATCCATCGTCTCGCACATCGAGCAGGCGGCGACTAGGGGTCTCCCTCAGTTCGGCGGGGCAGCGCCCACCCTCGGCCAACGCGACGGAATTTCGGTCGCCCCGACCGCGGCGGGGATTTCGCTATGAAAAATCACGCCGCTCTGGCCGGAAAATCGAATTCGCCCTCGAGAGCCCGGTCCCTCGCTCGGGAGTGCTCTCGGCCACCGAGTTGTATTGAGTGCCTTGGAGAGCACGAAATGTCGGCCTCGACCGCAGCCGCCGTCGGTGCGGAGCAGGAGCACGCCTATGGCTGGGTGATCGTCGGCGTTGCAACGGTCTGCCTCGCCTTGGGTTTCGGCGCCAACATGATCATCTCCGTGTTCATGAAGCCGTTTGAGGACGAATTCGGCTGGCTGCGCACCGACACGTCGCTTGCCTACACGATGAACGCGATCGGCGCTGCGGCGGGGGGTATCCTCTGGGGCGGCCTCTCCGACGTCTTCAGCACGCGCCGCATCGGGTTCTTCGGTGCTGTCACGATCTCGGTCGGGATGATCGCGCTGCGCTGGCAGAGCGAATTGTGGTCGCTGTACCTCTTGTGCTTCGCGATCGGCGCGTTCGGTTTCGCGAGTCTGTTCACGCCTATGGTGGCGCTTGCCGGCCGCTGGTTCAGTGCGCGCAAGGGCCTCGCCATCGGCATGGTCACTGCGGGTGGCGCGCTCGGCCAAGGGCTGGTGCCATACATCGCGAACCTGCTTGTCGAGGAGTTCGGCTGGCGCGACGCCGCGCTGTGGCTCGGGATAGGTTATCTCATCGTCCTGCTCCCACTCGTCATTCTACTGCGAGCACCCCCGACTGGTACGCAAGCGGCCGCGGCCGCGCTGCGTTCGGACGAAAACCTGTGGGGAATCTCGCACCGGATCACGATCCCCTGGCTCGCCTTTGCCAGCGTGTTCTGCTGCATCTGCATGGCCGTGCCGCTAGTGCATCTCGTCCCGCTCGGCATCAGTGTGGGCTGCTCGGCGCAGACCGCCGCGGGTCTCCTACTCTCGGCGATGATCGCCGGCATCTTCGGCCGCCTGTTCTTCGGTTCGCTCGCCGACCGAATCGGCGGCCTCGGCGCCTATACGCTCTCCTGTTTTGCCCAGACGGCCGTGGTGTTCTGGTTCACGCAGACGAACAGCATCGTAACGTTGTTCGAGCTCTCAATCCTGTTCGGCTTTGGCTTCGCCGGCGTGATGACCTGCCTGTTGATCTGCGCGCGCGAAGCCGCGCCGATGCGCATGTCCGGCACGGCGATGGCGATCGTCTCGACTACCGCCTGGATCGGGATGGGGATCGGTAGTTTTCAGGCCGGATTCTTCTACGACCTGCAAAACAGCTATGTGCTGTCTTACGGCAACGCAGCGCTCGCCGGCATCGTCAACTTGCTCATCGTGGCTGCGCTGTTCTGGTACCGCTGGAATCGAAACTCGGCGCAGCCGCGGGAAGTATCGGCGCTTGCCGCTCGTTCGATCGAAACAGGAGCCCGCTGATGACCGGTCGCTTTGAAAGCATTCTAGGAACGATCGGGCGTACCCCCGTCGTGCGCCTCGAGAAGCTTGCTCCGCAGGGCGTGAACATCTTCGTCAAGCTCGAATCCTTCAACCCGATGGGATCGGTGAAGGACCGGCTTGCCCTCGGCGTGATCGAAGCGGCCGAACGCAGCGGGGCACTCAAGCCGGGGCAGACCGTCGTCGAAGCGACAAGTGGGAATACCGGCATCGGCCTCGCCATGGTTTGCGCTGAGAAAGGTTATCCGCTGGTCGTCACTATGGCCGAGAGCTTCAGTATCGAGCGGCGCAAGCTCATGCGCTTCCTGGGAGCGAAAGTCGTGCTGACGCCAGCCTCCGAGAAAGGCAGTGGCATGCTCGCCAAGGCGTTGGAGCTTGCCGACAAGCACGGCTGGTTCCTTTGCCGCCAGTTCGAAAATGAAGCCAATGCCGACATTCATTCGCGCACGACCGCGCGCGAAATCTTGGACGACTTTTCCGACGTGCCGCCGGATTACTGGGTGACCGGCGTCGGCACCGGCGGCACGTTGAAGGGCGTGGCCCGGGTGCTGAAGCAGAAGCGGCCCGGCATCAGGATCGTGGTGACCGAGCCGGACAATTCTCTAATTCTGGGCAGCGGCGTGCGCCAAGAGCGCACCGCGAACGGCGCGCCAGCCGAGAGCCATCCGCAATTCCGGCCGCATCTGATGCAGGGCTGGACGCCGGATTTCATCGCCAAACTCGCGGAGGACGCGCTCGACGACAACCTGGTTGACGACATCGTGCCGGTGAAAGGCGGCGAGGCGATCCGGCTCTCGCGCGAGCTCGCCCGCAAGGAAGGCATCTTCGCCGGCATTTCGGCGGGCGCGACGCTCGCGGGTGCGTTGGAGATCGCGACGCGGGCTGCGCCGGGCGCAAACATCCTATGCATGCTGCCGGACACCGGCGAGCGCTATCTCTCAACCACGCTTTTCGAGGACATCCAGGCCGATATGACAGCGGAGGAAGTCGAGATCGCACGTTCCACGCCGCGCTTCCGCTTCGACGCCAAGACTGCCGCCGGGCCGGCTCCGGTAGTCGCTCCCGTATCGCCGGAGGCCGAACGGTTCGTCGCAGACGTGCTGCACGACCACACGCAGCCTGTCGTCATGTTCGCGCTCGAATGGTGCGAGTTCTGTTGGTCGGTGCGCAAACTTTTCAAGGCCTACAACATTCCCTTTCGGTCGATCGACCTCGATTCGGCCGAATACCAGCGGAATAATTGGGGCGGCGAGATCCGTAAGGCTGTCAGGGCCAAGACGCGCTTGCCGACGATCCCGCAGGTCTTCATTCGCGGCGAACACATCGGTGGCTGCACCGAAACCTTCGACTTTTTTTCAACGATGGCCGGCTCGTGCGGATGCTGAATACGATCGGGATCACAATTCCGGAAATAGGAAACGCCAACGCCTATTCGTTTCTGCCAAAATGGCTGCATGCGCGGTGATGTGGCGGTTCGGGGAACTTCGAATACGCCTCGGACAGTATCCGTTCCATGAATGGCGATTGATTGAGAGGACGCTATGTTGGCTCACATGAAAATCGGATCGCTTGCATGGTGGATATGGGCGATCCTGGCCGGCCTGATGGTTTGGGGCCTTACGGGGCAGATGCTCGCGCGCGAAGCGGCGATGGCGCTCGCGGTATTGCAGGCGATGGGCTCTCTGTTGGCCCACCGCAGCCTGAGGCATTTCCCGACTCAGTTGCGGGTCGCTTATGCGCTATGGATGGCCGTGAGTCTGGTGCCACCGCTGTTCGTCATGTACTGGATTCTGGCGGCGGGAACGACGGCGCGGGTGTTGACCGGATACTGCGCGATGGCGCGCTTGCTGCTCCTGCTGCCCTGGAACCGATCGGTGCGCCTGAGCTGGCGACGGATCGGGATTATCGCTTTTCATCCGCCGATCCAAGGCTCCGTGGTGAGCGGGCTGCCACTGTGATCGGGGCGAAGGGTTACTTTTTTTGATCATGGTATGTGCCTGATTGCGCACTGCACGACGGTGTCGTGCGGCCGACATGAGTAGCAAGAAAGCACAGCTAGGCCGCGACGGCTTTGTTCTTCGTCAATGCTTCGATGTGTTCAGACCACAACTCAAAGGCCTCTTGTACTTCTGCCGCGTAACGATGCCGCTGATAAATTCCCGCGACGCCGCTGAACGTCCCGGTGCGGTGGTTAAGTGCCAACTCTACAATATGCGGCGCAACTCCGAGCCGCTGCAGTCCACTCGCGAAACTGCGACGAATGTCGTGGAGCGTCCACGGCTGGATTGCTGGTGCAACCTTCTCTTTCGCTTCACTATGGTCGCCAAACGGACGGTCCGTGTCGTTGAGCACGAACTTGCCCATGGCGGGCAATGAATCAAGCACATGGCGGATCATAGGTGTGATCGGGATCCTATGTTGTATGCCGTTCTTGGTCCGATTGCCCGTCAATTCGATTGCGTTAGGGGTTATTTCATCGCGAGCGAGTTCAGTAATCTCGTTTCGGCGCGCGCCGGAGAGGATCAGTAGCTTGATCAGTGCGCCGGCTGCGCCGCCGGTGGTGCCAGCAGCCTCCCATGTAGCTTTGAGCTCGGCATCATCAAGGACGCGGTCCCGTGATTTTTCTTTTGCAGGTTTACGAATAGATCGAGCCGGACTTGCGAAGTCATCCTCCCTCGCTTCGCACCATGCGAAAAATGCCTTTGCAACCTTCCAGGTTGTGACCGCAGCCGATGGACCTCGCTTCATGGCCTTGTCGATAACTGCGACCAGATCTTTCCGCAGACTCCTCCGGCGACCGCCGCCACATTGATCGCATCGGCCGCCGATTCAAGCGTGGCCTGCGGCACATAGACGGTGATCAGGATCGCATCGCGAGCGCCGGCGCGCTTCGGCGGGGCAAGCGTCACGTCGACGCAGATTTCGTTCTCCGCCAAGCCGCGCCCGGCAGGAGAGTTGCGGATCGATCCCGTCGCGCAGGAGCCCATCGCGATCAGCAGCAATTCACCGGAGGTGCAGCCGGCATCGGTGCCGCCGTCTTCGGGCTTGCGATCGGTGACCACGGAATGACGGCCGGCCGTCCCCATCAACTTCTTGCCGGCAAGCGGCCTGACGAACGCCACGTGAGAATTCCTTTTGGCGAGTGCGCATCTTTAGCACGGGGCACGCCGGCCGCAACCGGCCCGACGCGGCCAAGATAGATCGGTCACCACGTCTTGCCGATTGACCGGACACGGGCACGCAGGCGCCGGGCGGATCGCTGGCCTAGCGCGTCTTCTCGAAGATTTCCCGTCCGATCAGCATGCGGCGGATTTCGCTGGTGCCCGCCCCGATCTCGTACAGTTTGGCGTCGCGCAGCAGGCGGCCGGTCGGGAACTCGTTGATATAGCCGTTGCCGCCGAGGCACTGGATCGCCTCCAGCGCCATCCAGGTGGCGCGCTCGGCCGCGTAGAGAATGGCGCCGGCGGCGTCCTCGCGCGTGGTGCGCCCCTCGTCGCAGGCGCGCGCCACCGTGTACACATAGGCCTTGGCTGCATTCATGGTGACATACATGTCGGCGAGCTTGGCCTGCATCATCTGGAAGCGGCCGATCGGCTGGCCGAACTGCTGGCGGTCGTGCACGTACGGGATCACCACGTCCAGGCAGGCCTGCATGATGCCCAAGGGGCCGGCGGCCAGCACCACGCGCTCATAGTCGAGGCCGGACATCAGCACGTTGACGCCGTTGCCGACGGCGCCGAGCACGTTCTCCTCCGGCACTTCGCAATCGGTGAACACCAGTTCCGAGGTGTCGGAACCGCGCATGCCGAGCTTGTCGAGCTTCTGCGCCGGCGCGAAGCCCTTGAAGTCTTTCTCGATGAGGAAGGCGGTGATGCCGCGCGCACCGGCGGTGCGGTCGGTCTTGGCATAGACCACCAGCGTGTCGGCGACCGGGCCGTTGGTGATCCACATCTTGGAGCCGTTCAGCACATAGCGGTCGCCGACCTTCTCGGCATGCGTGCGCATCGACACCACGTCGGAGCCGGCGTTGGGCTCCGACATGGCGAGCGCGCCGACGTGCTCGCCGGAAATCAGCTTGGGCAGGTATTTGCGCCTCTGCGCCTCGCTGCCGTTGCGGCGAACCTGGTTGACGCACAGATTGGAATGCGCGCCATAGGACAGGCCGACCGCAGCCGAGGCGCGCGAGACCTCCTCCATCGCCACACAGTGATGCAGATAGCCGAGCCCGGACCCGCCATAGTCCTCTTCCACCGTGATGCCGTGCAGGCCGAGTACACCCATCTCCGGCCACAGATCGCGCGGAAAAACATTGTCACGGTCGATTTGCTCGGCGCGCGGCGCGATGCGGTCGCGGGCGAAATCGGCGACGGACTTGCGCAGCATATCGACCTCGGTGCCGAGGCCGAAATCGAAGCCCGTCCAGGCATTGGGGATCATGGCGCGTCACTCCCAGGCGCCGCCCCGGCAGCGGAGCGCGCGCGAACAAATTCCATAACATGAATTCTATAACGGGCCGGCCGGGCTGTCAGCGGCTCGCTGGAGCGACCAAAACGATGCGCGCGACACTCGGCCGCGCGCGGGTGCGCCGTTGCCCAACGGTCCGATTGGCCTTACGGCCCGCTATCAGGCGGCGACATGCTTCTGCAGCGCGTAGAGCGCGTCGCGCACTGTGTCGGAGGCCGCCGAATATTTCGTGCCTCGTTGCAAGGCCTCCTCCGCGTCGGCGTAGCGCCGTGCATTGATCAGCCCTGCGACCCTGCCGGCCTCGGCATGGAAGTCCTTATGCGCCGCCACAACGCACTGGAATTCCGGACTATGACCGAAACTTGCTTTTCCCGCGCCATACAGCCAATGGCCGAGCTGGCAGCAATTGTCTTTCGAGATCGAAACCGCATCAAGCTGCTCCTGATGCGAAATCGCGTGACGAAGTCTTATTTTCCATTCCGCGTGTTTTTCGATGGCCGCTTCCAGATTCATATCGCCGCTCGAATCCGTCACGAGTTCCTGCCCTGACGACACCCTGCGCCGCGGAGCCGGCATCGAGGCAACATGCCCCCGCGTGCGGCCATTTGCTGGTTGTGCTGTATGCACAGTCTGATCACCCGAATGGCCAATTCGGAAATAGGCGACGTGGGCAGCCATTGCGCTCGCCTGCTGCAGCAGCTTCTGAGCCGTGGCGGCATTTTCCTCCACCAGAGCCGAATTGTGCTGCGTCACCTCGTCCATTTGCGTCAGCACTTTGCCGACCTGCTCGACGCCGCTCGCCTGTTCCATGCTGGCGTTGGCGATTTCGGAGACGAGGTCACCTAGCTTCTTGATCGACTCGACGATCTCATTAAGCGATGCGCCGGCACGGTTGACCAGCTCGACGCCATCCTTGACCTGACCGTTAGAGCTGGTGATCAGCCCGGTGATGTCCTTGGCCGCCTGCGACGAGCGCTGCGCCAGACTGCGTACTTCCGACGCCACCACCGCAAAGCCGCGCCCCGCCTCGCCGGCACGCGCGGCTTCCACCGCGGCATTGAGCGCCAGGAGGTTGGTCTGCCGGGCGATCTCGTCGATGACACCGATGATGTCGGAAATCTTGCGGGACGATTCTTCGATCTTGGCCATGGCCTCGACCGCATGAGCAACCACTTCGCCGCCGCGTTCGGCGATCTTACGGGTGCCGGCCGCCGAGCTATTGGCCTCCTGGGCGTTCTCGGCATTCTTTTTCACGGTGGCGGAGATTTCTTCCATCGAAGCCGAGGTCTCCTCCAGGCTGGCGGCCTGCTCCTCGGTGCGCTGCGACAGATCGGTCGTGCTGCTGGAAATCTCAGATGCGGCATTGCTGACTTCGACTGCCGCAATCTTGATCTCGGAGATCGTGACGCCAATCCGCTCCGCCGTCTGCAGCAAAGCCCTCGAAATGGCGCCGATTTCGTCGCCGCTCGCGGTGTCCGGAAGACTGACGTTCAGATTGCCCTCGGCCATCTCGTCCATGGCGTCATCCAAGCGCATCAAGGGACCGGCAATCCCCCTCTGGGTGGCGAAGATGAAGAGCAGCATGCCGGCCGCCGCAGCCGCAACGCAGAGGATGACGCTTATCTCCATTGCCCGGCGCGCATTATCCGTTGCAGCCTTCGCTTGCGATGCTGCGAGCGCCACCAAGCGATCCATCGCTTTAGTCAGCAGCTGCGTCGGAGGGCGGTCCATGCCGGCGACCGCCGCATCGCCGACAGCGCTTTCGAAATTGCTTTGCTTGAATTTTTCGAACGCGCGCCGATAGGATTCCCCCATGCTCTTATGGGCGGCGAGGAACTGGCTCACCAGCTGCGCGGCTTGCGGATCAGAAATGTTACGACTTAAATATTCGGCTTGATTGCGAACACTGCTCTCGCGCTTCTGAAAATTGCCCCAGTATTTTTTCAAGGCCTCCGGCTTTTTCCCCCTGAGAAGCGTATCCTTCCATTCCTGGACCTGCTTCTTGAAATCAGCTTCCATGGAGACCGCATTGAGCGCATTGCTCTGGCTGCGGGCAGCGCTACCTTCAAATGCGCGCAGACTCGCGCCGAACTGCCAAAAACCTACCGCCCCCGCGGCGAGCAGCAGGGCCGTGCTAATTCCATAAAGAAACAGAAGCTTTCCGCGCAGACGGAATGTCCCGCTCGTCCAATTCCGCCATATTGAAACGGACATCGTAATTACCCCTTTAGCGTTAGCTCCCCGACATTTCCTGTTCGGTTTCTATTGCCCGGCTGTGAAAGTCTTCGACCATAAGGTCCGTCGGCGCCTCAAGAAGATTGCGCAGATCGATCAAGGCGATCATGCCATTGTCGTCGGTCACCAGCCCCGAAAGAAAATCCGAGGCCGCATCTTCGCTTGTCCGCGGCACCGGCTGGATTTTGTCTTGCTCGAATGAAACAATATCGAGCACCCGATCAGCCAACAGACCGACCTGCCGTCCATTGATCTGAACAATGATGATGATGGAGGCAGGTGACTCCTCGGTCAGCCCTTGGCCGAAACGGCACCTCAGATCGACGATCGGCATCACCACGCCGCGCAGATTCAGTACGCCGCGCACATAGTCCGGTTGATTGGGCAGATGCGTGACGCTCGACCATTCCTTGATCTCGCGCACTGCCATGATATCGACGCCGTATCGGTCGTCGCCGATGGCGAAACTGACGAACTCGACCAATCCGGTCGCGCTGGCGGTGTTGCCCTCGCTGAAATCGGATTTGCGAAAATCGGCCCTGGGAGGCGATGAAATGAGAACCTGGTCCATGCAAACGCTCTACCAATTCGCGTTCTGCGCGAGCGAAAGAAATCAAAAGTACAATGTAAAATAGCACCGCCCCGGTATCACCTTTGCTAATGAATTACAGAACATGGATTGGGCTTTAGTTATCGCTCAACGATCCTTGCAGCCGTCAAAAATCTCAAATGCACATCGAAGCGGGAACTTGGCGCGGACGTCAGGTGTTGTGCCCGGCTTCGCCAAAGCTAAGACGAGGCCGATCAATGATTAATGCCGAACTTGTTTCACCGCTGCCGGATTGCGCAATCCCGCAAGTGCGAATGCGGCGCGCTCAGGCCGTCTGCCGACCGGCCTGCTCCGCTCCGCGACGCATGCCGCCCGCGCGCGCCGGCTCCGCCAACAGCCGGTCAATGGTGCGCGCCGGCGCCGGCTTGGCGAACAGATAGCCCTGCATCTCGTCGCAGCCGGCCAGCCGCAGCAGCACTCGCTGCTCTTCGGTCTCCACCCCCTCGACCAGCACCGACAGGCCGAGCGCCCGGCCGAGCGCCACAATCGCCTGGATGATGACGCCGCCATTAGGTGATCGGCCAAGCGCGGCAACGAAGCTCTTGTCGATCTTGAGCTTGTCGAGCGGGAAACGTTGCAGATAGCCGAGATTGGAATAGCCGGAACCGAAATCGTCGAGCGCGATCCGCACACCGAGCGCATGCAGATCTTTGATGCGCTTGATCATCTCCTCCGGATTTTCGATCAAGACGCCCTCGGTAATTTCCAGCATCAGCCGCGCAGCAGGCACGCCGCTGTCCTCCAGCGACTTGCGCACCAGCACCACGATTTCAGCGTCGCGCATCTGCAGCGGCGACAGGTTCACCGCCACATAGATGCTGGACCAGCGCTTGGCCTCGCTGAGCGCGCGGCGCAATACAAAGGCGCCCAACGTATCCATCAGACCCATCTGCTCGGCGATCGGGATGAAGGTGGCGGGCGGAATGTAACCGCGCACCGAATGCTTCCAGCGCAGCAGCGCCTCGACGCCGACAATACGCGCGCCCTGTGCGGCGACGATGGGCTGGTAATGCAAATCGAGTTCTCCGGCGGCGAGCGCGCGCGGCAGTTCAAGTTGAATGAACTTCTCGTCGGCCGAAATCGCATCGATGGCGGCCTCGTAAATGACGATCGAGCCGGGGCCACGCTTGATGGCGGCGCGTAGCGCGATTTCGGCGCGGCGGGTAAGTTCAGCGCGGGTGTTGGCATGGAACGGCGCCTGGGCGATACCGGCATACGCGATGAGCCGCGCCACGCTGTCGATCCAATAGGGCCGCGCGATGGCATCCAGTGCGGTACGCACCAGAGCTTCGACATCGAAATCGGCAGCAGCGGTGAGGATCAAAGCGAATTCGTTGCTACCGATCCGTCCGCACTGGGCCTCCACCGGCAAGACATATTGCAGACGCTGCGCCACGGTAGCGGTCAGATCATCGCTCGCCGGCGCGTTCAGCTCAGCGCTGGCATCGGCCAGACCATCGATCTCGATCAGCGCGAATGTTGTCGCCATGCTGGCGCCGCGGGCAGCGAGCGCCTGGTCGAGCAGTTCCAGCATCTTGCCGTGATTGGCGAGCCCGGTGAGCTTGTCGGCGTCGCCGGCGCGGCGCGCCCGCTCCTCGCTCGCCGCTAAGTCCTCGCGCGCGCGCCGCAACTGGCGCAACGAAAATCCGGCAAAGCCGACCAGCACAATGGCAATGCCGGCGATCAGTGGCATGAGCCGGGTCACCATGTCCGTCGTCGGATGGGTCCGTTGCCAGGTCAGGAAGCCGGTGATGCGTCCGTCGGCGTCGACCACCGGCTGCATCAAGCGCGCGCCGGGTGCCGGGTCCGCCTCGAATTCTAGCCCCTTCAGACCCGCGCTCTGCTCGACCAGGCGCATGACGTGCGGATCGAGCGCTCCGGGCTGTCCAAACACCAAGCGGGCTTCGGCGATGACGTTGCGCAGGGCACTTCGCTGCGCCAGCCACAGGCGCTCGTCGCTCTGGCGCGCCACTCCATAGCCGATCGCCGCGCACAGCAGCGTCGCGCCCATGGCGAAGACCGCCAGGACGACGATCAGCCGCGAGGCCGACAGCAGACGCCGTGCCCGCGCGCGCGAGGCCCCGGCCGCGTCGCCAGGTTGTTGCGCGCGCAGCCGCAGCAGCGCCTGGAGCGCGCTTTGCGTCCCTTCCACCGAAAACCCCAAGCTGCGGTGCACCAGCGTCTAGGCTTAGGGGAGTCAGCGTTAATAGGGGGTCAGCAAATAAGGTGAATGAAATATGACCGGCCAGGACCCGCGTCAGCGCAGGCCGAACCACAGCGTGGCGATCGACAGGAACGAGAAGAAACCAACCACGTCGGTGACGGTCGTCACAAAGGGGCTGGAGGCCACCGCCGGGTCGATCTTGAGCTGGTTGAGGCCGAGCGGGATCAGGATGCCGCCGAGCGCAGCCGCCAGCAGGTTACAGATCATGGCCAAGCCGATCACGAAGGCGAGCCCCGGCACCCTGAACCAGGCATAGGCGACGGCGCCAGTGATGAAGGCGAAGGCCAGGCCGTTGAACAGCCCGACCAGCAGTTCGCGCGTGATCACGCGCCAGGCATTGGCGTCGGTGAGGTCGCGGGTGGCGAGCGCGCGCACCGCCACCGTCATGGTCTGGGTGGTGGCATTGCCGCCCTGGCTCGCCACAATCGGCGCCAGCACCGCCAGCGCCACCATCTTCTGCAACTGGCCCTCGAACAGACCGAGCACCGAACTTGCGAGGAAAGCGGTGGCGAGATTGACCAGGAGCCAATTGAAGCGGCCGCGCGCGATGGTCCACACCGAGTCGGAGAGCTCTTCGTCGTGGGTGACGCCGCCGAGCGCCTTGATGTCTTCTTCCGCCTCTTCCTCGATCACGTCGGCGACGTCGTCGAAGGTGATGACGCCGACCAGCCGGTCCTCGGTATCGACCACGGGCGCAGCCACCAGATCGTAGCGTTGGAACAGCCGCGCCACCTCTTCCTGGTCCTCGGTCGCGCGCACACGCCGGCGCTCCGGTTCCATCAATTCGGACACTGGCACCGGCCGCTGGCTGCGCAGCAGCCGGTCGAGCGGAACCGCGCCGAGGAAGTGCTGTCCCTCGTCGGCGACATACAACTCGTAGAAACGATCCGGCAGTTCGACCGTTTCGCGCATGTAGTCGATGGCCTGGCCGACGGTCCAAGTTGGCGACACCG
>JAKAMD010000448.1 GCA_021823875.1 Pseudomonadota bacterium
TCGGAGCAAGCCGAATACACTTGGAACGGCCAGCATTATGTCCATGCCAGTGGCGGCATGCGTGACATCACCGGGTTTTCGGTGCACCCGTTCGAAGGCGGCGACTACATCGTCCAGACCGCGCCGGAGGGTAGCACCCACGTCACGGAATATGCGTGGGCGCATACGCTCGTCGACGGCGTATTCCAGGTGATCCCGATCGACGAGGACGATGCCAGCGACTCGGTCCGTGCCGCCAATTGCCCGAAAGAAAGCAAGATCACCTGCCGGATTGAGACGCGCGACCAGCTCTTCAATTTGGCACGCGCGACCGCGGCACGGCGGAAGAAGGACGGCGGTCTCGCCATCCTGCTGCCTGATCGCGATTAGCGGGCGGCAGGAACCGATACGGTATCCTTCAACGCGAGCCATCTTGATCGCCGTCAAATCCGTTGGCGCCGTTATCGTGGTAGTGAGCGTGTCAATGAGTAGCAATCCAATTGTTTTCACGTTTCGCAAGGCCGCTTTCGCCGCCTCGGCTGCTGTCGCCGTTGCGCTCGCCGCTGCGCCCGCGCACGCCCAATCGAGGACCATCACGGTCGCCCAAGCGGAGAGCTGCGACGAGGTGCGCGCGAAGCTCACCGACGTGGAGCGCTTGATCGCCGCGCAGAACGAGCTGATCGCATCGCTCAAGAAGCAGGCCGGGAGCGCCGAAGAGCGCGCGGCGGCCGCCGAGACGCGCGCTAAGGCGGCCGAGGATTCCGTCGCCTCCATGCAAAAGCTCGTGCAGAGCGCTGAGGACAAGGCAAATTCCGCTTTCGCGGCCGGCAAGCAGGCGATGGAGGCCTATGGCGCGGCCAACGCGCGCGCCAAGGCCGCCGAGCGCGCATACCAGGCGGCCGTGACGCGAGCCGAGAACGCGGAACGGGCACACAAGTCCGCCCAGAGCCTGGCGCAATCGAACGCCAAGCGCGCCGAGGCCGCGGAGTTGAGGGCAAAGAACGCCGACGAGCGAGCCCGCGAGGCCGTGGCGAGACTGCTGGAAAGCAGCAAGAAATTATCCGCCGTCGCTGCCAGCCTCAATCAATGCGTCGCGCGGCTCAGAGCATTGAGTCCAAAATGAAGAACCACATCCGCCGGACGGTTTCCGCCGCCCTCCTGCTCGCTGCGAGCCTGTGTCTCATTGGTCCTTCGCACGCGGATGAGAAACCGGCGCTCGCGGTCAAGACGAAGGTCATCGAGGAAAGCGTCACCATCGACCGCAAGCTCAAGACCTATCCCGGCCTCTATGACAATCTGCTGGCCGAGGGCCGGCGCGCGTTGAAGAAATGGAGCGCGGAGGCCACCCAAGCCAGCAAGGAGACGCCGGACATCTTCGCAGACGGCCGTCATTATGCATTCGAGCGCGCCTACACGTTGCGCTCGGCGATTCAGCGCTATGTCAGCGTGGTGCGTGCCGACTATATGGACGGGCTGGGCGCGCATCCCAATCACGAGACCAATACGATCCTCTGGGATACGCAGGCCAAGAAGCGCATCAGCATTCGGCCGCTCTTCAAAGAGACGGCCGACAACGGGCCGACATTGCAGCTTCTCGCGCAAGCGGTGCGGGCAGCCGTCAAGGCGGAAAAGAAAGCGCGCGGCGTGCTCGCCGACGAGGACAATCCGCAGACGTGGCTGGACTATATCAAGCCGAGCCTGCTCAAGATCGGCGCGGTGGCGCTGGCGCCGTCGGCCGAAGCCGGCAAGAGCGCCGGCCTGTTGTTCTATTTCTCGCCCTACGC
This sequence comes from Pseudomonadota bacterium, assembly GCA_021823875.1. Classification (GTDB taxonomy): domain Bacteria; phylum Pseudomonadota; class Alphaproteobacteria; order Rhizobiales; family Xanthobacteraceae; genus Pseudolabrys. The sequence goes on from JAKAMD010000448.1 coordinate 1,764, forward strand.
CGTCGGTCCCTATGTCGAGGGCGATTACACCGTGTTCGTGCCCTGGACGGTGTTCAAAAACACGCTTTCGGCGGACGGCACCACTTTGTTCGGCGGTGAGCGGCCGAAGGGCGACGCCGACAAGGACAGCAATTAAGCGGACGAATTCCGATCATCCCATCGACCTCTCGGCGCACATTGCGCGCACCAGAATCCGTATTCTGCGCGCGCCTGAGACGCTGGCATAATTACCCCCTGCGGCAGGCGTCAAAAAAATCTCATTTCATTGACGATCCACGCTTGGCGCCGCGATAAACGCGCCAGCAAGAAAATTATTTAGTCGGGAGAACGACACACCATGTCATCGCAGACCTACGACGCCGTCCTCAACGCCAACAATCAATATGCCACAAGCTTCGGCGACAAGGGCAAGCTCGCGATGCCGCCGGCGCGCCGTTTCGCCATACTCACCTGCATGGATGCGCGCCTCGACCCGGCCAAATATGCCGGTCTCGCGGAAGGCGATGCCCATGTGATCCGCAATGCCGGCGGCCGCGCCAGCGACGACGCCATCCGCTCTTTGGTGATCTCGCACAAGCTGCTCGGCACCAATGAATGGTTCGTCGTCCATCATACCGATTGCGGCATGCTCACCTTCACCAACGAGGTCATGGGCAACCTGCTGGAAGACAACCTCGAGACCGCGAGCTTCGACGGCAAGGCCTGGACCAATCCCAAGCACGGCGGCGGCTCGGTGTGCGGCCACTTCATCAACTGGCATACCATCAAGGACCTGCCCAAAAGCGTGGTCGAGGACGTCAAGCGCATCCGCACCCATCCGCTGGTCCCGGGCAATATCCCGATCTACGGCTTCATCTACAATTGCGCGAACGGCCGCCTCGAGGAGGTGAAAGAGGCGAGCGCGATCGGTAAGCCGGCGGTCTGAGCGGCCCGCCAAGCCCTCGCGGAGCGGGCGCGTTCGGTGTAAACGGACGGCATGTCAGCGCCCGCCTCCCGCGATTCTGCCAAGACCATCGGCGCCCTCGCCGCCGGCATCCGTGCCGGCGAGCGGGCCAAACTGGCGCGCGCCATTACGCTGATCGAGAGCAAGCGCGCCGACCACCGCGGCGAGGCGCATCGGCTGGTGCAGGACCTGCTGCCGCTGACCGGCAAGGCGGTGCGGCTCGGCATCACCGGCGCGCCGGGCGCCGGCAAGTCCACCACCATCGACGCCCTCGGCACCTATCTCACCGGGCTCGGCCACAAGGTGGCGGTGCTGGCGGTCGACCCGTCCTCGACCCGCACCGGCGGCTCGATCCTCGGCGACAAGACCCGCATGGCGCGGCTCGCCACCGACCCCAACGCCTTCATCCGCCCCTCGCCGTCCTCCGGCACGCTCGGCGGCGTC
>JAKAMD010000449.1 GCA_021823875.1 Pseudomonadota bacterium
GATTAGGCCAGTGCACCATCAGCAGGTCGACGTAATCAACCTTGAGCGCGGCCAGGCTCTGGTCCACCGAGCGGGCGAAATCGCCGGTGCGCAGGTTCTCGTGGCTCACCTTGGTGGTCAGGAAAATCTCGCCGCGCGGTACGCCGGCAGCGCGCAGCGCCTCGCCCACCGCCGGTTCGGTGCCGTATTTGCGTGCGGTGTCGATGTGGCGGTAGCCGGCCTTAAGGGCGCAGAGCACGGTGTCGGCTGAAAGCCCGCCGGTCATCGGCGAGGTGCCGAAGCCGAGCGCCGGGATGGCGCCGCGCTCGTTGGAAAACGGCAGGCTGGCGGAAGCGGTCATGCGGCAGGTCCGTGCGGGGTGGGAGCCAACCGGCGGCGAATGGCCGGCCAGGGCATTGGTACCGTCTTTAGGGCCTTCTCAGAAGCGCCAACCGGGTCCGGAAGCGCCAATTTCGACCACAAATCGATGGATTTATCCGTCCACCGCTTATCGGACCGGCGCCCTTCCCACCCCGCCGATTCTGGTCTAAAGGACCCCGGCGCGCGAGGCTCACGCCCTCGGCGCGGTCCGGGGGACGCCTGCGCGCGGCAGCAAAAGTGGGCACCGGTTTTGCGTCAGGCCGCGCGCTTGCTAATACAGCGCGCTTTCCGGGCGGCTGACCGGTATCCACTCAGCCTGAAGGCGCGCGCGAGCGCGTTCTTTTTTTGTGCCTGCTTTCCGGGAACCAATGCCTAAACGCACCGACATCAAATCGATCCTGATCATCGGCGCCGGCCCGATCGTCATCGGCCAAGCCTGCGAGTTCGACTATTCCGGCACGCAAGCCTGCAAGGCGCTGAAGGCCGAGGGCTACCGGATCATCCTGGTCAACTCCAATCCAGCGACGATCATGACCGATCCCGATCTGGCCGACGCCACTTACGTCGAGCCGGTCACGCCCGAGATCGTCGCCAAGATCATCGAGAAGGAACGCCCCGACGCGCTCCTGCCGACCATGGGCGGGCAGACCGCGCTCAACTGCGCGCTCTCCTTGCGCAAGATGGGCGTGCTGGAAAAGTTCAACGTCAGAATGATCGGCGCCACCGCCGACGCCATCGACAAGGCGGAAGACCGCGAGCGTTTCCGCAAGGCGATGAACAAGATCGGCCTCGAGACGCCGCGCTCGCACCAGATCAAGACGCTGCCGCAGGCGCTCGCCGCGCTCGACGATATCGGGCTGCCGGCGATCATCCGCCCGAGCTTCACGCTCGGCGGCACCGGCGGCGGCATCGCCTACAACAAGGCCGAGTTCATCGAGATCGTCGAGCGCGGCATCGACGCCTCCCCCACCAGCGAAGTGCTGATCGAAGAGTCGGTGCTGGGCTGGAAGGAATACGAGATGGAGGTGGTGCGCGACAAGAAAGACAACTGCATCATCATCTGCTCGATCGAGAACGTCGACCCGATGGGCGTGCATACCGGCGATTCGATCACCATCGCGCCGGCGCTCACGCTCACCGACAAAGAATACCAGATCATGCGCGACGCCTCGATCGCAGTGCTGCGCGAGATCGGCGTCGAGACCGGCGGCTCCAACGTGCAGTTCGCGGTCAACCCGGCCGACGGGCGGCTGGTCATCATCGAGATGAATCCGCGCGTGTCGCGGTCCTCTGCGCTGGCGTCGAAAGCGACCGGCTTCCCCATCGCCAAGGTCGCGGCCAAGCTCGCGGTCGGCTACACCTTGGATGAAATCGCCAACGACATTACCGGCGGCGCCACGCCCGCATCGTTCGAGCCGACCATCGATTACGTGGTCACCAAGATCCCGCGCTTTGCCTTCGAGAAATTCCCCGGTGCCGAGCCGGTACTCACCACCTCGATGAAGTCGGTGGGCGAGGCCATGGCGATCGGCCGCACCTTCCAGGAATCGTTGCAGAAGGCGCTGCGCTCGCTGGAGACCGGGCTCACCGGGCTCGACGAGGTGACGATCGAAGGTTTCGACACCGCCAAGAGCATCGACGATGCCGACAACAAGGCGGCGATCCGCGCCGCGCTCGGCACGCCGACGCCCGACCGGCTGCTCAAGCTGGCGCAGGCGATCCGCCTCGGCGCCAATGACGAGCTGATCTTCAACGCCTGCCGCATCGATCACTGGTTCCTGGCGCAGATCCGCCACCTGGTGGAGACCGAAGCGACGATCAAGGCCAGAGGCCTGCCGACCACCGCGGGCGCGTTCCGCCGGCTCAAGGCCATGGGCTTTTCCGATACCCGTCTCGGCAAACTCACTGCGATCCCGACCGAGACGGTCACGCAAAAACGCCGCGCGCTGGGTGTGCGGCCGGTGTTCAAGCGCATCGACACCTGTGCGGCCGAATTCGCCTCGCCCACCGCCTACATGTACTCGACCTATGAAGTGCCGTTCGCGGGCGAGGTCGTCAACGAAGCGGCACCGTCGGACAAGAAGAAGGTCATCATCCTCGGCGGTGGCCCCAACCGCATCGGCCAGGGCATCGAGTTCGATTATTGCTGCTGTCATGCCGCCTTCGCGCTGAAGGACTCCGGCTACGAGACCATCATGGTCAACTGCAATCCGGAAACGGTGTCGACCGACTACGACACCTCGGACCGGCTCTATTTCGAGCCGCTGACGCCGGAAGACGTGCTGGAAATCATCGACACCGAGCGCTCGAACGGCACGCTGCACGGCGTCATAGTACAGTTCGGCGGACAGACGCCGCTCAAGCTGGCGCGTCCGCTGGAAGCGGCGAACGTGCCGATCCTCGGCACCTCGCCCGACGCCATCGATCTCGCCGAAGACCGCGACCGCTTCAAGACGCTGCTCGACAAGCTGAAAGTGCGCCAGCCGCAGAACGGCATCGCCACCTCGCCGGGTACGGCGCGCGCCATCGCCGAGGGCATCGGCTATCCGGTGGTGATCCGGCCGTCCTATGTGCTGGGCGGGCGTGCCATGGAGATCGTGCGGGATTCGGCGCAGCTCGAACGCTATGTGGCGCGGCTGGCGGCCGATCTCGACCGGCCGAGCGAACTCGCGGTCTCCGCCAAGAGCCCGCTTCTGATCGACCGCTATCTGTCCGATGCCACCGAGGTCGACGTCGATTGCCTGGCCGCCGGCAATGACACCTTCATCGCCGGCATCATGGCGC
>JAKAMD010000450.1 GCA_021823875.1 Pseudomonadota bacterium
GAACATGCGTGGCGTCAGGCGGAATTCGCCGCCGAGTCCGGCATAGGCCTCGCGCGAGCGCGAGGTGCGCACCGGCACGTCGAGGGTGAGCGCCAGCACCTTGACCTCGGCGGCCTGCGCGCGGCGCACGATGTCGAAGCCGATTTTGTGGTCGTGATGGGAGAAGCGATAGAGCTGCAGCCAGAACACGTCGGGCGCGACCTCGGCCACCTGTTCGATGGTGGCGCCGCCAGCGACGCCGAGCGTATAGGGCACGCGCGCTTCCTGCGCCGCTTTGGCGAGCAGCAGATCGGCACCCGGCCATACCAATGACGGCCCGCCCATGGGCGCGATGCCGATCGGCGCGGCATAGCGGCGGCCGAACAATTCGACATCGACCGGTGGCAATAGCGGCATGACGCCATAACGTGCCGCCACCTTGATCGCGTCGAGCGCCGCCCAGTTGTCGGCGACGCCGACATCGTCGCCGGCGCCGGTGTCGCCGTACTCAAACGCGAAACGCGGCACGTTGTGCGGCGCCTTGCGGCGCAGATAGGCCGTGGTCGGAAAGCGCTTGAGCAGCTTGGTGAAGGTGGGCGTCCGGCCGGTGGGCGTGAAAGCCTGCCGCGCAGTCATGTCGTCCATGGCGTTTCCTTGATTGTCGTTGCCGCCATTATAGCCGGGCGGCGGGCGACTGTCCGGCAACCCTGGCATTCCGGCAGCGGGCCGCGGCCGCTCAGAAGTGGCTGAACGAGGCGCGCTCGAAGACGAGCGGTTGGCCGTCGGCGCCCAGGAAGCGGGCGCCCTGCCCGGCTATCACCCGCCCGATTTCGCTCACCGGTACGCCGGCAGCTTCGGCGGCGGCGCGGAAGCCGGCGGCCTTCGTCGGCGGCACCGTGCAGACAATCTCGTAGTCGTCGCCACCCGAGAGCGCGGTCAACAACAGCTTCGGGTCGGCGGCGACAACGGCCCGCGCGGCATCGGAGAGCGGCACGCGCGCGGCCTCGACCTCGGCGCCAACTTGAGAGACCCGGCAGAGCTTGGCGAAATCGCCGGCGAGACCATCGGAAACGTCCATCGAGGCGGAGGCATGCATGCGCACCGCCTCGGCCAGCGCATTGCGCGGCTGCGGCAACAGATAGCGCGACGCGAGATGCTGGCGCTGCGCTTCGCTGAGCGGAACATCGAGCCCCTTGCGCAAGACGAGGCCGAGCGTGGAATCGCCGACGCTGCCGCTGACGAACACAAGATCGCCCGGCTTGGCGCCGGCGCGTCGCACCATGGTGCCGGCCGGCACGCTGCCGACCATGGCGATTGAAATGGTGATCGGTCCCGGGGTGCGGTCGGTGTCGCCACCGAACAGCGGGCAGCCGTAGCGCTCCGCGTCCTCGCGCAGCCCTTGCGCGAAGCGCGCCAGCCACGCCTCGCCGATGTCCTTCGGCAATGCCAGCGACAAGAGATAGCCGAGCGGCGTCGCGCCCTTCGACGCGAGATCGGAAAGGTTCACGCGCAGCGCCTTCTGCGCGACGGTGGCGGCATCGTCTTCGGGAAAGAAATGCACGCCGCCGATGATGGCGTCGGCCTTGAGCACGATCTCGCTGCCGGGTGGCGGCGTGATGAAGGCGGCATCGTCGGTTAGCCCAAGCGCGCCCGGATGCGTCGCCAGCGGCGCGAAGTGACGCGCGATCAGGCGATCTTCAGCCGAGGTTTCGTCGTGCGACGCCATAGCATCACCCCACTGTGGGGTCATATTCGCCCGGGCGAAGCCGGCGCGCCAGTTGGTCGAGCACGGCATTGACCATGCCGGTCTCCTCGCGCTCGACAAAGGCGGCGGCGACATCGGCATATTCCGACACCACCACGCGCGCCGGCACGTCCTTGCGGTGCTCGATCTCGTAGGCGCCGGCCCGCAGCGCCGCGCGCAGCACCGCCTCGATGCGCTTGAGCGGCCAGGATTTCTGCAACGCCTCGTCGATGAGCGGATCGAGCTGACGCTGCTCGCGCACGACGCCCGAGACGATGTCACGGAAGAAAGCGGCTTCGGCCGGCAGATATTGCTCGCCTTCCACCTCGCGGCCCATCCAGTGGCTTTCGAACTCGGCCAGGATCTCGTTCAAGCCGGTGCCGGCGAGGTCCATCTGGTAGAGCGCCTGCACGGCGGCAAGGCGCGCGGCGCCGCGCCGGTTGGCTTTGCCTTTTTCCTTGGCCGGCACGGTACGGGACATCATCAGCCCTTGAGTGCGCGCTTGAGTTCGACCATGGCCAGGGCCGCGCGCGCGGCGTCGGCACCCTTGTGGCCGTGATCGCCGCCGAGACGCGCCTGCGCCTGCGCTTCGTTATCGACGGTGAGGATGCCGTTGCCGATCGCCAAGCGCTCCTTGATGGTCAGTTCCATCAGCCCGCGCGCGGATTCGTTCGACACGATCTCGAAGTGATAGGTTTCGCCCTCGATGACGCAGCCGAGCGCCACGGCCCCTTCATAAGGGCTGCGCCGGCCGGTCATCGCCATGGCAATCGCCCCCGGCACCTCCAGCGCGCCCGGCACGCTGATGATGTCGTAGGCCGCGCCAGCTTCGTCCAGCACCGCGATGGCGCCGGCCAGCAGTTTGTCGGCGATTTCGTCGTAGAAGCGCGCTTCCACGATCAGCATGCGTAATTCCGCGCGCGCCGGGGCACTCTTGCCCCGCTTGGCCGCGGCTTTTTTCTTGGCCATTGTCAGGTTCCTGTTCGGCGGCGTCGTAGCAAGCGCCCGGGCGGCGAACAAGGGCTTGCCTGCCCCGGACGCGGCGCAGCACAAGCGTCAGCGAAGTGATGCGCCGCTGATCCGGGGCCTTACCAGACTTTGGCGGTTTGCGACGGTCCCGGGTCTGCAGCGCACCGCTGCCGCGCTGCGCCCGGGACAGGCCTATTTCGTCTCCATCAGCCGGGCAGCGTAGCGGGCCATGGTGTCGATTTCGAGATTGACCGCGTCGCCCTCCTGCCAGGCGCCGATGGTGGTGACGGCGATCGTGTGCGGGATGATCAGCACGGTAAAGTCGTCGCCGGCGACCTCATTGACGGTCAGCGATACGCCGTCGAGCGCAACCGATCCCTTGGGCGCGATGAAGCGCGCGAGCGCACGGGGCGCGCGCAGGGTGAAGCGCGCCATGTCGGTCAGGTC
>JAKAMD010000451.1 GCA_021823875.1 Pseudomonadota bacterium
GCCGCTCAGCCTGCGTCCGCGGGAATTCGATCTGCTGATATAGTTGGCAGAGCGCGCGGGCCGCCCCGTGTCGGGCGAGGAACTGCACCACGCGTTCTGGCCGCGACGGACGTTTTCTGGCGTGCGGATCGCAGTGCAAATCCACAATTTGCGCTGTGCCATCGGCAAAGCACGGCAAGCGCCGCTACTCCACACAATTAGGCCGGACGGCTATGTGCTGTCGGGCGCGCCACCCAGACGCCAGCGGAATACGCCCAAGGCGGACCCTCGCGGGAGACAAGCTCCATGTGGTGTGTGCTGATCGGCGACGACGATGCCGTATTGCAACGACTTGCCCGAATTTTCCGTGAATGCGGCTGGCAGTCGCGCAGCATGATTTCGCTTGCGCTGGCCGATGAAGAACCACTCGCCGAGGCGGACTTGGTGGTGATTTGCACTGCAGCGGTCGAGGACAAGCTCGAGGGCGAGATCACCTTTGCGCGCGGGGCGGCGCCGGCAGCGATCGTGTTGGCGCTCGGCGATTTCTCGGTTGATGCGCGCATGCGAGCATTGGCGCTCGGCGCGGCGGATTATCTTCCGCTCAACCTCTCCAGCCGAGTGCTGAGCGCGCGCGTGTCCGCGTTGATGCGACTGCGCCGGGAGCCGGACGACGATGTGCTCACTGCCGGCGGTCTCCGGGTTGACATGCAGCACCGGCGCATCCGCGACGGCGCCGGGGAACTCGCCTTGTCACAGAAGGAATTCGAGTTGCTGGCGCTGTTCGTGCGGCATCATGGTTCGACGCTGACTCGCAGCGAACTGATGGAGCGGTTGTGGTCGGGCGGTGCACAGGCCGAGGACAATGCGCTGGAGGTTCATATCTCGCGCCTGCGGCGGAAGCTGCGCGCGCGCCTCCACGGTCGCATCACCACCGTGCGCGGCGTGGGCTACCGGCTCGACGCCTGAACGGACGCTGTCGATCCCGGCGCAGATCGCGCGCAGCGCTTCGAATAGGCGTGCATCCGTTCCCGGCCCCAGTTCGCCCTTCATTCGTTATTCGGCGGCCAGGCGTTGAGGCTGCTGCCGTTGCTCCATCGCCGCCACCTCATTGCCGGCACCGGCCAGACCGGGGCGAAACCGGCGCAGCCTGAGCGAATTGGTCAGGACGAAGAGGCTCGAAACACTCATCGCCGCTGCCGCCAGCATCGGATTGAGCAGCAGGCGCAGCGACGGATACAGCACCCCGGCCGCGATCGGGATCAGCGCGATGTTGTAGCCGTAAGCCCAGACGAAATTGTAGACGATCGTCCGCAGCGTCCGCCGCGAGAGGGCAAGCGCATTGACGATGCCGCGCAAGTCGCCAGACATCAGGATCACGTCGCCGGCTTCGATGGCGATATCCGTACCCGTGCCGATGGCGATGCCGACATCGGCCTGCGCCAGGGCGGGCGCATCGTTGATCCCATCGCCGACGAATGCCACGCGCCGGCGGCCAGCCTGCAGCGTCTTGACGGCTTCGGCCTTGCGGTCGGGCAGCACCTCGGCCAGCACGTCGTCGATCCCGACCTGAGCCGCAATGGCGTGCGCGGTGCGGGCGTTGTCGCCGGTGACCATCGCCACCTTGAGGCCCAGGCGATGGAGGGCGGCAACGGCTTCGGCACTGCCTTCTTTCAATGGATCCGCAACGCCGATGACTGCAACCAGCTGCCGGTCGATGGCCGCGCAGAGCGGCGTCTTCGCCTGGGCGGCGAGATCCGCGCCCGTGCTGGCGGCTTCGCCCAGATCGATGTCGAGTTGGCGCAGATAGCGGTCGGCGCCGACATGCAGGACGTGCGTGTCCACCATGCCCCGGACACCCATCCCCGGTTCGGCCAGGAAATCCTTGGCGGGCGGCAGGACCAGTCCGCGATCCTGCGCGGCGCGCACAATGGCAGCGGCCACCGGATGCTCGCTTTGCGCTTCGACCGCGGCAACAAGGCGGAGCACGGCATTGTCGTTCGGAGATTCTTTTTGCGTGAGCACAAAGTCGGTCAGTTCGGGCCGGCCTTTGGTCAGCGTGCCGGTCTTGTCCAGCACCACGGTATCGATGCGCCCGAGCGTTTCCAGCGCCGTGCCCTTGCGGAACAGAATGCCCATCTCTGCACCCTTTCCGGTCGCCACCATGATGGCCGTCGGCGTGGCAAGGCCCATCGCACAGGGACAGGCAATCAGCAGCACTGATACGGCGGTGACGAAGCCAAAACTCAACGCCGGCGCCGGGCCGAAGATCAGCCAGAGCGCAAAAGTCGCGGCGGCTGCCGCCATCACGGCCGGCACGAACACGCCGGCCACCTTGTCGGCCAGCCGCTGGATCGGCGGTTTGGACGACTGGGCTTCTTCCACGAGCTTGACGATCCGGCTCAACACGGTATCGGCGCCGATCCGCGTCGCCCGGAAGGCGAAGGAGCCAGTCTTGTTGATGGTCCCGCCGACGACCTCGCTGCCGGCGCACTTCTCGACCGGCACCGGCTCGCCGGTGATCATCGACTCGTCGACATAACTGGCACCATCCACGATCAGGCCGTCCACGGGAATGCGCTCGCCGGGACGAACCCGGATAAGGTCATCCACCACCACGGCCACGATGGGGATTTCGGTTTCGACGCCGTGCCGCAGCACGCGGGCCGTCTTGGCCTGCATCGTCAGCAGCTTGCGGATGGCCTGAGAGGTGCGTCCCTTGGCCAGGGCTTCGAGATAACGGCCGAGTAGGATCAAGGTGACGATCACGCCCGCTGCATCGAAATAGCTGTGCGCGGTTCCCGCCGGAAAGATGGCCGGCACCACCAGGGCCAGGAGGGAATAGAGATAGGCCGCGCTGCTGCCGAGCATCACCAGGCTGCTCATGCCGGGATTCAGATGGCGCAACTCGGCAGCGCCGCCCTTGTAGAAGCGCCGCCCGGCATAAAACTGCACGGGCGTAGCCAGCAGCATCTGCAGCCAGATCCAGCCGTTTGCCGAAAGCAGGCCGATCATCGCCGCGCGGAAAGCGGGAACGTATTGCAGCCAAGCGATGGTGGCGAGCGGCAAGGTGAAGGCGATAGCGACGATCAGATCATGGCGAAGCGTGCCTTGCT
>JAKAMD010000452.1 GCA_021823875.1 Pseudomonadota bacterium
GAATCAGGAAGCGATGCTACGGGGAGGCGGAGAAGGATTTAAGGCTGAAGCGCTTCAGCCGGAGAAAGGAACTGCTGTTTTTTAGCATGCCGGAAACGGCATGCGGCGTCAAATCGTCGGCTTGCGCCTCATGGCCAGAATCTTCAGCGCCAAGAGCCGCAGGCGCGGAGGCTCAGCAATTTCCGACGCGACTAACAATAAGCGCTCCTCAATCTCGTGCGGATCACCCATACCAAGATCGAGCAAGCCAATCATTGGATCGTCGCCCATTCCGAATGCGGACAAATCCTGCCGCACCTGGTTAATTGCGTGATAGCGGGACCACGCCACTTCCGCGGCGTTCGCTTGTGCATCCGTCATCAGTCTTTTGTCGCGGTTCTCTACCGTGCGCTTCACGTGGATGGTTTGTCCGCAGGAGGAACACTTCGTCTTGCGTTGGGGCGCCTTGATCAACGGCGCGGCGCAATAGGGACAAACCGGAAGTTCAGGCATGGTGGTTCCTGCACCCCTGTCAGTTAACGGCCTACGTCAATCAGAACAACTTGCTTTGCTCCTGGCCGTAGCGATGTTCGACGACCTTGACGATCGAGCGCTCGACACTAATCTTCATGCCGCTGCGCTCCTGGACGATGCGCATGTCCACCATCAACACGTCGCCTTTCCCAAATCGCTCGCCGGCATCGACTTGCGCCAGGAATCCCTTGTCTTCGATGGCGGCAAGAAACGTGGTCGATCCGTCGAAGAATCGCCATTTCAAGTCGTCCTTGAATACCGGCGCCTCGATCACGAGGGCCATTCTGATGGTCGTGTCCGCTACCGTCTCGCTCGGCTTGACCGAAACAAAAAAGCCGGCCTGGTCCTGACTGGCGTCCGCGATCGCGCCGTCTTCTGACCCAATCTCGACCCGGTCCATACCCTCTCGGGCAAGCGCGTCACGGACAAAATGCTGCGCCGACTCGCTCGCCTTCTCGTTGAATACCAGGGTCAGCGCATCCGTCTTGACCTGCAGGATCTGACCGCTGTTGTTGGTGACATGGACGCTCTGAGTCGTCGTGTCGTGCGTGACGCTGGAGGGCGCGCTGCCCTTCAGGTGCTTCCACAACTCGAACGCCTGCTTGATGATGTCGAGGAAATCCTTGGGCGACATTGCAGAGAACAGCGTTGCCGCCGGACCAGCCACGCTGAACACGATGTCGGTGAAAAACGAGCCTCGGCCAAATCCGGCGACCTCCGCGCGCGCATGGGTCTGCTCGCCGTACGCGGACTTGGCAGCGGCCACCACGAATTCGCTGAACGCGATCATATTGGCGGAAGCCTGATACACATCCATCAGGCCCGACTCAACCGCCGGCCCGCTGTACCGCAGGCTCAATCTGGTCTGCATTTTCGCCCCCCTGGGTGAAACCGGGCTGAGCCTAACACGCCCGGCCCCAAACCGGCCAGAGGCGGGCGGAAAATGGGTAAATCCCGTTTTTGGCCAGAAACGGACCCAAAAAACATCCGCGAACCGCAAACGCGACCCTTTAGACCCCTTTTAAAACCGTCGATCGGGAGTTTTGGCTACCCATGTAGCCGCTGGGGGTATCGATCGACGGTTGTGGGCCGTTCTGGGCAATACCCAAAAACCCGCAGAACCGGGTACTGGGTCCACCCCACCCCGCCCGGCGCCGGGATCTGGGGCTAATTCGCCGGTCGCCCGATCACAGCCACCGCCTCCCGCACCCGCCGCGCCTCCCGGGGCTCCCCGGCCAGGTCCAGCAGCTCGGCGTACCGGGCGGCGAGCAACGCCGTCGGGTGCCCGCGCATGGCGCGGCGGGCGAGATCGAGGGCTGGCCGCGGGTCCGGCTCCGGGCTGGCGAGCAGCGCCAGCACCCCCTCGGCGCGAGAGGCGAAGATCGAGTCCCGGAGCGCCACCAGGCCGGCGAACTGCTCCTCGGTCAGCGCACGCCGGGCGGCCGTGGTGGCCCGCGCCGCGCGATCCCAGCGCTCGATCGCCGCGTAGTCGCGGGCGGCGACCGCCAGCGCGATCGCGCCGGCCGCCACGAATGCGACCTCCAGCGGCCAGTGGCGCGAGGGCATGGTAAAGCCCTGCCTTGCGCCCAGGCCGGCGAGCAGCGCGAACGGCCCGAGCAGGTGCGCGTACCACTGCGGCAGCTCCAGCATACCGTGGACGAGTTGCACCAGCACGAGCGCCCCGATCCACGCCTCGGCCGGGCTCGGCCGCGCCCAGGGGAAGCGCGCGAGCCAGAGCGCCAGCGGCACGAAAATGCAGGCCGCCCCCACGATACCGGTCTCGGCGAGGAGCTGCACCGGCAGGTTGTGCAAGTGGCTCGAAGCGACGCCGTGCAGGCCGAGGCCGATTTCGGGGGCGAGATCGAGGATGTGCCAGGACAGCTCGCCGAAGCCGACCCCGATCAGCGGACTCGATTGGAAGATCTCCCAGCCGTAGCGCAGCATCGCCGCGCGCGTCGGGTCGCCGGCGCTCACCGTCTGCAGCAGCCGTGCACCGGCGCCGGCGGCAGCAAGCCATTGCGCAGCGGCGAGCGCGATAATCGCGCCCGCGCCGATCGCGGCGACTCGCAGCCGGCCGCGGCCTGCGGCGAGCACCAGGCACGCAAGGCCGATGGCGGCGTAAATCCACATGCTGCGCGAGTTGCAAAGCGCCAGGACGGCCGCCATCGGTATCGCGCCCAGGACCGCGATACCGACGCTCACGCGGCGGGCGCAGGCGAGAAAGACAAGCGAGATCAGGCCGCAGCTCACGACGTTGGCCAGGTGATTCTTTTGGCCCACCAGGCCCACCAGCGAGCGCGGAAGAATCCGCAGGCCCATGACGTCGAGCGCGTAGTGCTGCATGAGGCCGGAGAGCGCGAGCACGACGCCCGCCGCGGCGAGCGCTGCCTGGAGCGCAAAGGCCGCGCGATCGAGGCCGACCCGCTGGCGCAGCCGCGCGCCGGCGATCACGAGCAGCGCCGCCCAGGTGACGTAGAACATGCCCACCGCGCTGCGCTCCGGGAAGGCGATGCCGCCCAGCCCCACCTGCAGGGCAATCACCAGGTTCAAGGCAAACAGCCCGATCGCCACGCCC
>JAKAMD010000048.1 GCA_021823875.1 Pseudomonadota bacterium
ATCCAGGGATCGCCGAACTGCGCCGCTTGACGCGCGAAGGATGCCTTGGCGGAGTGATAACCGCATTCGTACAACAACGTCGTCAGCAACGTCCTGCGGGTGAACAGCGACGCGGCGGTACTGCCGCTCGCCTGCATGCAACGCAGGTGGATGGTTTCAAACAGATCGAAACCCGAAGGCACGGATTCGGCAAAGCGCTCGCTGGCGTCATCGAGATCTTCGTACGACAGCGCGCCACCTTGCGCGGAGCATCGCGCGCGCAGGTAACGAAAGATCATGTCGGTGATGGTGCTCGCAGTCGCGATGCAGTGGTGCGGGCCGTTTGTGCCCGTCTGCAGTCCATCGCGCGTCATGTGATCCCGACCTTCCTACCGCCCTACCGATCTGCTTGTACACGCAGAAGGTATAAAAGCTCATAATACTGCCGGGAGTGCCCATGCCATTTCGCCGACAGCGCATTCCCCGCCAGAATGGTTTACAAATCATTTTGTACGGCGCGCGGCACCACGTTCAGAATGCCGCGGTGCTATCCCTGCTCAACGCTTGGCCGCGAATCGCGATCCTATGTCTGCAATGGCAAACGATGCGCGCGCGTCCCGGTTGGGCTCATAAAGCCCGCGCTTGTCGTGTATCGGCTTGAAAGCATCGGTCAGGCCGACCACGGTTTCCGCCGCACCCAACACCAGGTAGCCGTCGTCGGGCATCTGCCGTACCAACCGATTGAGCACGGCGGTCTTGGTCGGCTGGTCGAAATAGATCAGCACGTTGCGGCAGAACACCAGATCGAACATGCCGAGCGGACTGAAATCGTTGAGCAGGTTGAGCGGACGAAACTGCACCATGTCGCGCATATCTTGCGCGATCTGCCAGCTCTCGCCGACCTTGTTGAAATACTTCACCAGCAACTGAATCGGCAAACCGCGCTGCACCTCGAACTGGCTGTAGATGCCGGTCTTGGCACGTTCCAACACTTCGCCGGAGAGATCGGTAGCGAGGATATCGACACGGTAGCCGGAGAGCTGAGCGCGGAAGTTCGTCAGCACCATACTCAGCGAATAGGGCTCCTGGCCGGTAGAGGCGGCCGTGCACCAGATGCGGATGCGTTTTTCCCGCGCGCGCGCGGCGATAAGCGCCGGCATGATGGTATCGCGCACATGATCGAAAGGGATTTTGTCGCGGAAGAAGAAGGTCTCGTTGGTGGTCATGGCTTCGACCACCTCGTTCGCCAGTGCCGGCACCGGCGTTTTCAGCTTGGCGACCAGATCAGCGAGAGTGCCGAGGCCGTGGCGGCGCGCGACCGGCAGCAGGCGGCTTTCGGCGAGATATTGCTTTTCGGCCGACAGCACGAGCCCGGAGCGGTCTCTCAAAAGCTTGCGCAGATAGTCGAAATCCTGCGGCGTCACGGGTGTTCTCCCGCGAACAGCCGCGTCACCGCGGCGCCGATGTCCGGCAGCGGCAGCAGCGCCGAGCACAAACCGGCATGCGCGACCTGGCCGGGCATGCCCCAGACCACGCTGGTCGCCTCGTCCTGCGCCACCATGGCCCCGCCGGCCGCCACGATCGCGCGCGCGCCATTCAGACCGTCGGAGCCCATGCCGGTGAGCATGAGGCCGAGCACCTTGTGGCCCCAGATTTCGGCGGCGCTGGCAAACAACGGGTCGACCGAGGGCTTGCAGAAATTGATCGGCGGTCCGTCGTCGAGCACAATCACCGCGATGCCGTCGCGGCGCATGACCTTCATATGGCGGCCGCCGGGCGCGACAAAGATGTGGCCGGCGTTGATCTCCTCGCCGTCCTGCGCTTCCCGCACCGGATGCCCGCTCACCCGCGCGAGATGTTCGGCCAGGATGGCGGTGAAAGTCGGCGGCATATGCTGGGTGATCAGCACGGGCGCGTGATCGAGCACGCTGCCGATCTGCGTGACCACGCTATTGAGCGCCTGCGGTCCGCCAGTGGAGGCGCCGATCACCAAGACACGCGGCGTGACCGTCGGCAACGGCAGCAACTCGACATCGCGCGTAGCGGCCGGCAATTCGGGACGCGGGCTGGCATGCAGGGCCGGCGTGACCGGGGCGACGGATCGTACGGGCGCCACCCGTGGCCGTATCGCGCGCATGCCGAGCTGGCGGATCTTCTCGATCAGCTCGCGGCGGAAGTCGACCGAGATGGTCACTTCGCGGACCGAAGACGGCTTCGGGATGTAGTCGGCGGCGCCGAGGGAAAGCGCCCGCAGACTGATCTCGGCATTACGACGCGTGACCGTGGACGCCATAATCACGACGAGATCGCGCTTCTTGGCCAGCAGCAGCGGCAGCGCGGTGATCCCGTCGATCCCCGGCATTTCAATGTCGAGCACCACCACATCGGGGTTGGCGCGCTCGACCTGACGCACCGCCTCGGTTCCCGTGCTCAGCGAGGCGACCAGTTCGAGATCGGGCTCCGCCTCGACCCAGCGCGCGAACAGACCCCGCACCACTACCGCGTCATCGACAACCATGACGCGGATGCGCCGGCCAATGGCGGCATGGGATGAAGAAGCGAGGGCGACGTTCATGGACGGAGGTCCGACCCGGTTTGACGCAGCGTTCAGATCAGGCCGACTTCCTGGAACTTGGCCTCGACGATGTCCTTGTCGAACGGTTTCATGATGTATTCGTTGGCGCCAGCGTGCAGGGCGCGCGCGATTTGCGCGACGTCGTTCTCGGTCGTGCAGAACACGACTCTCGGAGCATCGCCCCCGGGCAGCCGGCGCAACGAGCGCAGGAACTCATAGCCGTCCATTTTCGGCATGTTCCAGTCGAGCAGGATCGCCTCCGGGAGCTGGCGGCGACACGCGTCGAGCGCCTGTTCGCCATCCTCGGCCTCGAGGATCTCAAATTCGAGCCCTTCCAGGATTCGCCGCGCCACCTTACGGATGACACTCGAATCATCGACGATAAGACAGGTCTTCATCGCAATCCCTCGTTTTGTTCAGTTGTCGCTGCGTTTCAATTGTCGTTCTCGGTATTCGGTCGATAATTTCGCCTGTGGGTCATGCCGCCTGTGCGTGGCCGGTGCCTTCGAACAAACGATCGACCTCGAGCACCATCAGCAATTGTCCGTCCAGCCGATGAATGCCGGTCGACATTCGCGCCAGCGCGGGATCGAGATTGGGCGGATTCGGCTCGCGCGCGGTGTCGTCGAGCTGGAGCACCTCGCCGATGCTGTCGATCAGAAGCCCGTAGGATTCTCCGCGCAACTCGATGCCGATGGCCATGCCCGGACCCTTTGGCGCACCGCGATCGAGACCGAGCTGGTGGCGCAGATCGATCAACGTCACGATACGGCCGCGCAGATTGAGTACGCCGGCGACCTCCGGCGGCGCCAAGGGCACGCGCGTCACCCGCTCGGGCGTGAACACGTCCTGCACGCGCCGGATCGGCAAACCGAACAGCTGGCCGCCGACGACGGCGGTGACATATTCACTCAGGGTGCTGTTGCTGTTTTCCATGGCTCACATCGGCGTATCAGGCGGCACGTTCGACATCGCATTGCTCCTTGAGCGCCGCGATCAGACCCTGGCGGTCGAACTTGGCGACATAGTCGTGGAAACCGGCACGGCGGCCGCGCTCGATGGCTTCGCTGGAGACGGCCGAGGACAGGCCGATCACTGGCAGATCGGCGGTGCGCGCGTCGGCGCGCAAAGCCTCCGTCAATTCGAAGCCGTCCATGCCGGGCATCTCGACATCGGTGACGACCACGTCGAAGGCGCGGCCTTCGCGCGTGAGATTGAGTGCTTCCGCGGCCGAGCCGACCGCGGTGACTACATAGCCCGCCGCCTGCAGCACCGGCGCCAGCATGTTCCGGAAGAAGTGCGAGTCGTCGACCAGCAACACCGCCTTCTGCCGGACCTGCTCCGGCCGCTCCCTGCGGCGGAACCAATCCTCGAATGCGAGCGGCAGGAAATGGCCGACATCGACGATTTCGGTCGCCTGCCCCTTGATGATGGCCGAACCGAGTACGCCGGGATTATCGCTGGCGACCTGGATGTCGAGCCGGTCCTCGACGATATCGATGATCTCGTCGACCACCAGCGCCATCGAGCGGATGCCATCGGAGAAGACCAGGAGCGGTTGGGCTCCCTCGCCTTTGACGCGCACCTTCTCGTTCATGGTCACCAGCGGCATGAGCTGACCGCGGTACTGCACCATGTGGCGGCCGTCCGACAGTTCGATGGTGCGCGCGTCGATCTCCTCGAGCCGCGTGACCAGCGACAGCGGCACGGCCTTGGGCTGCGCGGAACCGGCGCGGAACACCAGCAGCGAGGTGTTTTCCGCCGCGGCCGCGGCCTCGCGCGCCTCGGCTTCAGAGTCTGCCACGATCTGGGTCGAGACCGAGCTGCCCAGCGCCTGCGCGACACCATTCGGATCGATGATCATGATCACCGACCCGTCGCCAAGGATGGTGTTGCCGGAAAACATGGCGATGTGGCGCAGCTTGCTCGACATCGGCTTCACCACGATTTCCTCGGTGTGGAACACCTTGTCCACCACCACGCCGAAGGTCCGGCTGCCGACCTGGGTCACCACGATGTAGCCGCGCGCGGGATCGCCGCCGGCGTCCGGTAGGCCGAGCAGATCGGCGAGCCGCGCCAGCGGCAGCAGCTTGTTGCGCAGACGCAGCACGGTGGTGTCGCGGATGCGTTCGATGCGGTGGTCGCCGGCATTGCGGGCACGCACCAGTTCGACCACCGCGATTTGCGGAATGGCGAAGTGGGCGCCGCCGACTTCCACGATCAAGGCGGCCACGATCGCCAGCGTGAGCGGAATCTTGATGGTGAAGCTCGTGCCCACGCCGGCCACCGATTTCACGTCGATGGCCCCGCCGATCTGATCGATATTGTTGTCCACCACGTCCATGCCGACGCCGCGGCCGGATATGGCCGTGATCGTGGCGGCGGTGGAGAAGCCGGGCTCGAAAATGTATTTGTGGATCTGCGCCTGGGTGAGCGTGGCGGCGTCGGCTTCCGAGACGAGCCCTTTCGCGATCGCCCTCGCCCTGATGCGCTCGGTATCGAGGCCTCGGCCATCATCGGCGATCTGCACGATGATGTGGCCGCCTTCATGATAGGCTGACAGGCGGATGCGGCCGCGTTCGGGCTTGCCGACGGCGCGCCGCTCGGCCGGCGTTTCCAGCCCGTGATCGGCGGAATTGCGCACCATGTGGGTGAGCGGATCCTTGATCAGGTCGAGCACCTGGCGATCGAGCTCGGTCTCGGCGCCATGCATTTCCAGATCGATCTGCTTGCCGAGATCGTCGGCGAGATCGCGCACGATGCGCGGCAGCTTCTGCCACGCGTTGCCGATCGGCTGCATGCGCGTCTTCATCACGCCTTCCTGCAGCTCGGCGGTCACGTTGGACAGGCGCTGCAATGGCGCCTTGAATTCCGAATCCTCGTGGCGGCGCGCGATCTCCAGGAGCTGGTTACGGGTGAGCACCAGCTCGGACACCATGGTCATCAGATGTTCGAGCGTGTCGACGGCAACGCGGATCGACTGGACACCGCTCTTGGCGGGCTCCTCATCCTTGCCGCCCTTGGCAGGCTCTTCATCCATGACGGCGGCGGGCGCGGCAGACTTGGCGGGCGTCACCTCGACGGGAGTGGCGTGAAAGGCCCGTTCGAGATCGTCGAGCGAATCCTCGCCCGGCCGCAACGGCCGCTCCAAAACTTGCGGCGTGAGCGCACCAATGGTGCGCCCCGGTTCGGCAGCCGGCGCCGGCGCGATGCGTTCGACCATGCGCTCGAGCTCGCCGATCAGGTCGTCGTCGCTGCCCTCGGGCTCGCGCGCCTCGCGATCGAGCGAGTCCAGAATCATCTTGATGCGATCGATGGTCGTCAGGATGACGCTGACCGCTTCGTGGGTCGCCGGTGCGCCGTCGCGAAACCTGCCCATGAGCGTTTCGGCGGCATGCGTGAGCGCTTCCAGTCGGGGCAGGCCGAGGAAACCGCAGGTACCCTTGATGGTATGGACGAGACGGAAAATGTTGCCGAGGATTTCGGCATTGTTTGGATTCTGCTCGAAACGTACGAGTTCAACATCGACGACGTCGAGACTCTCGTGGGTCTCGGTCACGAACTCACGCAACAGGTCGTCCATGGAAAACGCCTCATCGACGGCGCGACAGACCGTGCGCCGCTCTCCCACCAGAGCCGGGCCAGTGTGTCGTTGAAGCGTTTAATTTTGGTTGCAGCTGAGGGTGGTGGAGTCTGCGATTAAGTCCTCGTTAACCACGAGGAATTCGCGGCTGGCGCGGCTATTTCGCGCTCACGACCACCGCGTTGTCCTGCAGGACGACGCCCACTTGAACGCCGCAGTCGCGTGCCAACAGTCCGGTATAGAACGGCTGGATGCGATGGGCGTCGACCGGCTCGCCACCGGTGTCGCCGGCGAGCAAGGCCGGCGCGGCCGGCGGCACCCGGGCATTGGTGCCGGTGGCGGTGATCTGAAAACCCATGCTCTCACCCTCGCCGATCGGATCGACGGTGAGCATGCCGCCGCGCGGGATCGCTTGGCCGGCAATCAGCAGCATGTTGAGCACGAGCTTGACCCGGTTCTTGATCAACAGCAGGCGCGGCAGATTCCAGGTGAGCTTGGTCTTGTCGTCCTCGAAGAAACCGCGCGCGATCTTCTCGGCGTCGCCGAGATCGATCTGCGCGCCTGCGGAGCCGGCCGCGCCGAAGGCGATGCGGCAGAATTGCAGCTTGGCCGAGGCGGTCTCGGCGCTCTTCTTGATGAGGTCCATCGCGAAGGTGCGGGTCTCCTCGTCGTTCTCCTCGGCCAGCACTTCCAGGCCGTTGACGATGGCGCCGACCGGGCTGATCAGGTCGTGGCAGACCCGCGAGCACAGCAGGGCGGCGAGATCGAGCGCTTCGAGCGATGCGGTCATGGTCTGGTCTCCGCTGGGCATGCAGGGTATGTCACGCGACGACGAATCGCCGGCAACCGCGACATTACGGCCATACACTGCACCCTCAGCACCGCCAAGGACCGAAACGCATGACCGTCCGTGCCGATCAGGAAATCACCGCACAGGCGGCCGCTCAGTTGATGGAGCCGCTCACCGAGATCGTGTCGCATGCGGCGGCGGCGACGCTGGCAACAGCGTTCAACGCGGTTGCCCGCCGCATCAAGGACGACCAATCCCCGGTGACCAGCGCCGACGAGGCCTCGGAAGCGGTGATTCTCGACGGGCTTGCCCGCCTGTTGCCCGGGGTTCCGGTGGTGTCGGAGGAGAGCGTAGCGAACGCGCCCGGGCAGCTCGGCGCCAGTGTGGTGATCGTCGATCCGCTCGACGGCACCAAGGAATTTCTCGCCGGCCGTGACGAGTTCACCGTCAATGTCGCCATCGTCACCCACGGTCGGCCATTGGCCGGCCTGATCGCTGCTCCGGCGCAAGGACTGCTGTGGCGCGGCATCGTCGGCGGCGGCGCCGAGCGACTGCGGATCAAGTGGCAGACCGGCGCCATCGAGGAATGCAGTGCCATTCACGCGCGGCCGGCGCCAGAGCGTTTGCGGGCGCCGGTCTCGCGCAGCCATCTCGACCCGGCGTCCGAGAATTTTCTCGCGCGGCTGCCGCAGGTCGAGCGCTATGCCTGCGGCTCATCGGTAAAGTTCTGCCACCTCGCC
Source organism: Pseudomonadota bacterium (assembly GCA_021823875.1). Classification (GTDB taxonomy): domain Bacteria; phylum Pseudomonadota; class Alphaproteobacteria; order Rhizobiales; family Xanthobacteraceae; genus Pseudolabrys. The sequence continues at coordinate 7,668 of JAKAMD010000048.1, forward strand.
CAGGGCGATGCCGACGTCTATCCGCGGCTGGCGCCGACGCACGAATGGGACATCGCGGCTGGCTGCGCGATTCTGGCGGCAGCGGGCGGCACGGTGACCGATCCGCACGGGCACCCGCTCCGCTTCGCGCAACCGCAGGTGAAATACCTGGTGCCCGGCTTCATTGCCTGGGGCGATCCAGCGATGGTGCGGCCTACGTCGGCTTGAGGCCGGCTCGGTCAATGGCCGATAGAGCGCGCGACGGCCGGCCATTTGCGCTCGGCCACAAGGATGACGCGGCCGGGGTCGGTGAGGAACGTGCGGCGGGCGGCTTCGTCGTAGAAGAGATAAAGCCTTTGGCGCACGATCGCCCAAATCAGGGGATGGCCCGGCACCGACGCACCGCGGGCAATGGCCACCGGGTCATAACCGCCGAACCGCGGCATGTAGACCTGCGGATGTGCGGCAAAGGCAGCCTGGTTGCCGGGGTTGCGGAACTGCCAGATCGTGCCGTTGAGGCTCAATTCCCAGTCCGGCTTGCCCATCAGCGCCTTGTGGTCGACGAAATAGCTGATCGGATCGAAACCGCTGATCGCGAGGCCAGTGTGCGCATTGATCTCGACGTCGTGCGCAATCGCTGGAGGTGTTGAAATACCTCCCCGCCCGAGCCCGACCGCCAAAGCGAGCATCAGCCATGGCTTTCGCTGGTGCCGTCCTGCCGTCATAGTTGCCGTGATATTTCCTCGATTCGGCCGCTCTCGTCGGGGACGCTACGGTGGCCGATGTGACGATCCGGTTAAATTGGGCTGGGGCTTTCATTCCATGGAGTATTCGATGCGCGCGACCTTGCGGCTTGCGGCCCTGAGCTTTTGTCTCCTTGTCTTCGGCGTGGATCTCGCCGCCGCGCAGAGCGGTCCGCCGCCGCACCGGCGCGACACCTTTTCGGTCGATGAAGTGATCCACGAGGGCCACCGCTTTTTCGGGACGGTCTCGCGCGGTCTGGCCCTGGTGGTGCAGAAGGCTTTCAGCCAGTGGGGCGAGCCCAACGGCTATATCCTCGGCCAGGAGGGCGGCGGCGCCTTCGTCGTGGGCCTGCGTTATGGCGACGGCACGCTCTATACCCGCAATGCCGGCGACCGCCGCGTCTTCTGGGAAGGCCCGTCGGTCGGCTTCGACGCCGGCGGCGAAGGCGCCCGCACCATGATGCTGGTCTACAAACTGCCGGCGACCGACGCGATCTATCAGCGTTTCGCCGGCATCGACGGCTCGGCCTATTTCATCGGCGGCTTCGGCATGACCGCGCTTACCGCCAACAACATCGTCGTGGTTCCGATCCGCTCCGGCGTCGGCTTTAGGCTGGGCGCCAATGTCGGCTATCTCAAATTTACGCCGAAGGCGACCTGGAATCCCTTCTGAACCGCATCCTGCGGTAGTACAGCCATGCCGCGAGTAGTATGATCGCGCTTCTGATGGCTCTGTGAACGCGGCCATTCACGATAAAGATGCATCGCGCTGGCAGGGTTGATCCTGCCAGGCGATGGTTTTGCGCAACAGAGATAAGCGTGCTTGCGTCGGAGGCGTCGTCTCATGATTGAACCGATCATGTATTTCGGGATCGGTTTCCTGGTCGCGGCTCTCATCGGGGTGGTAATCATCCCCCTCGTCCATGGCCGCGCGGTGCGCCTGACCATGCGCCGCCTGGAAGCCGCGACGCCGCTGTCGATGGCCGAGATCCAGGCCGACAAGGACCAGCTGCGCGCCGAGTTCGCCATGTCGACGCGCCGGCTGGAAATGGCCGTCGAGCAACTCAAGACCAAGGGCACCAGCCAACTGGCCGAACTCGGCAAGAAAGGCGACGCCATCAACCGGCTGAAGATCGAGCTGGGCGAGAAGACCGCCACGATCTTCGCATTGGAAGCGCGCGACAAGGCATTGCGCGACCAGTTGCGCGCGACCGAAGAGGAAGTCGCGGTCAAAGCCGCGGCCATGCATGACGCCGCGCGCACGCTCGCCGACAAGCAGGCCGAGCTCGCCAAATTGACGAACGAACTGGACGAGCGCTCGACCTTCGCCGATGCGCAGAAGGTCGAGATCACGTCGCTCAAGGCGCAAATCGAAGCGCTCAAGGATCGGCTCACCGCCGCCGGCAACGATCTCAAGGCGGTGGAAGACCGCCGCGAAGCCGAGCGCGTGGAATTGCGTGCCGCCACCAGAGAGCTCGAGGAAGAGCGCGGCAAGGTCGAGAATCTTGGCCGTCGTGTCGCGGAACTCGAACAGCAACTGGCGGCGCAGGCCACCGAAGCCGAAATCCTCGGCCGCCGCGCCGAAGACCTGGAGAACCGGCTGACCGAGCAATCGCGTCTGCTCGCCCAGACCGAGGTCGAACTGAAGCACCGCATCGAAACGATCGCAGCCGCGCAGAAGACCGAAGCCGACCTGCGCGCGGCCATCGCCGAACTCGGCGAACGCACCGCCTCGGCCACCGAACGGCTCAAGGGCGAGAAGGCACAAGTGCAGGCCGAGCTCGACCGCACCAAGGACGAGCGCGACCGGCTCTCGCGCGATCTCGCCACCCTCAAGCGCGAGACCGAGGAAACCTGGGCCTCCGAGCGAGTGGAGAACTCGCTGCTGCGCGAGCGCATCAACGACGTCGCCGCCGAAGTGGCGCGGCTGGCCTCGGCGCTGGAAGGCCCTAACTCGCCGATCGATGCCCTGCTCGCCGCCGAGGGTGCGCGCGACCGCGGCACCGCCGCGACCGCCGCCCATGCCGGTGTCGAGATCGGCGAAGGCATGCCGAGCGGCAATCTGGCCGACCGTATCCGCGCGCTGCAGAACCATGCCTCGCGCGTGCAGCCCGAAGACGACCCAAAAACACGGAATTAAGCGGGCCCTTCATTCCGGAGCCTGCCCTCTGGGGCCGCGCCGGAACGGCAGAATCAAGCGGGCGCCGCGCCGCGCTTGACACGTCTTTGCGGCACTCCTTATATCCGCCCCGCCGCACGGGCGGGCGCTTAGCTCAGCGGGAGAGCGTTCCCTTCACACGGGAGAGGTCGTAGGTTCAATCCCTACAGCGCCCACCATTCCTCACGCATCGCCGATCGATCACTGCCGTTTCGGCGGATCGCGCGTCATGTTCTTGGCGGCGAGTTCGTCGAGATAATCCTGCCAATTGCGGTCGTGGTTGCGGCCGAGCTCGCGCAGGAAGTCCCAGCTGTAGATGCCGGTCGAGTGCATGTCGTCGAACACCAGCCGCACGGCGTAATTGCCGACCGGCAGCACCTCCATGATGCCGACATCGCGCTTGCCGGAGACGGTCTTGCGCTCCTCCGGCGAATGACCCTGCACTTCCGCGCTCGGGCTCAGCACCCGCAGATATTCGGCGGAGAAATCGTAACCCTCGCCGCCGCCGAAACTGACGGTGAACGTCTTGCGATCCTTGTGCAGGCGCAGTTCGGTGGGCCAGGCTTCGTCGGTACTCATGGCGGCTGTCTTAACAAGCGCGGCGTCAAAGCACAAACCGCACAGTGCCGGCTTCGCTCATGTCGTAGCCGCCAAGCTCCTGCGCGCGGGCGGTCAGTTCGCCCGAGCTCAGGAAGCGGATCAGCGTCTGTATGGGCCCGTGGAAATAATCGCGCTGGCGCATCACCAAATCGAAATGCTCCCAGACGATCGGCACGAAATCGAGCCCGGCCGCGTTGGCGACGCCGCGAGTCGCAATCCCGGTATCGGCGCGGCCGGCGCGGATCGCCTGCGCAATGTCGGGCCCGGTCGGGCAGACCGGCTGCACCGTGGCCAGCTGGTCGAGCGTGGCCTTCGCGCGTTCAAGCAGCGCCAGCAATAGCAGTTGCGCGCCAGCGCCTTTCGGCCGCATCGTCATGCGCGCGCCCTTGACGATGACGTCCTCGATGCTCGCGATCGCAAGCGGATTGCCGGGCGCCAGCACGAAGCCCTGTTCGCGCCGGCAGAAAGCAATCATGACCGCGTCCTGCAGATCGCTGCGCGCGGTCATCACCGCCATGTTGCCGTCCGCCGCCGGATCCTCCAGCGCATGCAGATGGATGGCGGCGGCAATACACTCGCCCGCGATAAAACGATGGAAGCCGGCCTCGCTCCCGACCGCCAGCGTCGCCAGTCCCGAGCCGCTTTCGCGCAGGGCCCATTCCAGCAGCGGGTCATGGCTGCCCCCCACGATCGGCGCCGGCTCCGGACGCGTCATGCCCGCCGGGCGCGAGACGCTGGACGAAAGCCAATGGTCGAGCTCGGCCTTGGGAAACAGCCAACGGCCGGTGACCTTGGTGCAAGGGACGGTGCCCTCTGCCACCATTTCGTAGATCTTGCGTTCCTTGAGGCGAAGATAGGTCGCAGCCTCGGCTGTCGTGAGAAGCTTCATCGTTCAAACCTGCACGTACGTGCACGAGTTCTGCTGTTTAATGGAACCCAAAAGGAACAAGCAGCTAAACATTCATATGGCACAATGCGCAAGACTATCGATTTATGAATATGAACGAATAAAGCGCTTTCCATGCCATCTCTGGATACCACAACGTGTGATCCGCGGCGCTCACTCCCATTTTGTCGAGTTGGCTTTCGTTGTCTGTTTCAATAACGGCCGATCGGTGCGAACCACGAAGGCGCACGGCTCGCGGAATGTTGCGGCGCGACATTTTTCATGACGCGCGCATTTGCGCGGGAAGCTTCCGTCACCTGAAGCGCCGGCACTTGGTCACGATGTTCGTCGAGGACCGAGAAGCCACTTCGCGCCGCGCGTTTGAAACAAAAGGGACCACCACCCGAAGCGGTTTCTAAGCAGCATCTTTCGATGATGATCCAAGACCGATTTCTCATGGGCACGCGCCCTGTTCACAAGATCAACGCTCAACCGCCCGAGATGCAGACGAACCGAGTATCCAAAGAAGTGCGGCCTTGCCCTCCACCTGCAACAAACGGCCCGGCGTCGCAAACAGATGGATTGCTCGCTCTCGAACGGACAGGGGTAGCGCTGGAGCCGGAATCAGCTCCGCCATAGAAAACAGCGCCAAATCAATAGCTTAAGGAATTTTGGCGCTCCCTACGGGAATCGAACCCGTGTTTCAGCCTTGAGAGGGCCGCGTCCTAGACCGCTAGACGAAGGGAGCTTAGCCGAGGCGCTGGAGATAGCCTCGATCCGCCGGGGGCGCAAGCTTGCCGGCGGAGCCTGAGAGAACCGGGGTGCTTCAGCGCTCCGGTGCCAGCCGCAGGCGCGCCAGCGGCTTGAGCGTGTTCAGGTCATAGCTGCGCAGCTCGACCGCGCCGTTGACCTCGACGGTAAGCACGACGCGGCCCTCGCCGACCGCGCTGGAAAGCACCTTGGCCCCGGCCGGCAGGGTGGCCGTCAGGTCGGGCGTCGGTGGCGGCGGCGGCGCGCTTCCCTGCCAGTGCGAAACGCGATAGCCGATGACGACAAAGACGAAGCCGACCGCGATCACCGTGGTCAGGGTCGCGATCATCATCAGCCGGCGCACGCGGGCAATGGCGGCGGCGGCTTGCGGATCGAGCGGTTTGTCGTCGGACATCGGTTGAGCCAAAGTCAGAGAGAATGCCGGACAGCGCCAGCGAGACAGTCATTATCGCAGCCGAGGAGCAAGGCCAACGGCTCGATCGCGTGCTGGCCGCGCGCATCCCGGCGCTGTCGCGCTCGCGCCTGAAGGCATTGATCCTCGACGGCCAGGTTGCAGCCGGGGGCCGCACGATCCGCGATCCCGGCCAAAGCGTCAAATCCGGCGACGCCATCACGGTGACGTTGCCGCCGCCGGAACCGGCCAAGCCGGTAGGCGAAGCCATCCCGCTCGACATCGTCTACGAGGACGACGCGCTCATCGTCATCGATAAGCCGCCCGGCCTGGTCGTGCATCCGGCCGCCGGCCACGCCCAGGGCACTCTGGTCAACGCGCTGATCGCCCATTGCGGCGACAGCCTCTCCGGCATCGGCGGCGTCAAGCGGCCCGGCATCGTGCACCGGCTCGACAAGGACACTTCCGGGCTGATGGTGGTGGCCAAGAACGACAAGGCCCACAAGGCGCTGGCCAAACAGTTCGAGGAGAAGCTGGAAGGCCCGCTGGAGCGC
>JAKAMD010000453.1 GCA_021823875.1 Pseudomonadota bacterium
GCGCGCCCTTGACCAGCGCGGCGGGATAGACGATGGGCGGATGGCTGCCGGCCGGAAAGGTGCCGACGATTTTCACCGCCGGTTCGATCAGCGCATCGGTACGGTAGACGATGCCGAGCGGTGCCTCGCCCCGTGCGACATAGGCGAGGGCCACGCGCACGTTCTCCGCCGCGGCGAGATGGGCAGAGGCCTCGTCCCACACCCCGAGCGAGGTCAGCGCGGCGCGGGCATAGCGTCCGGCGGGCACGGTATCGGTGTCGGCCACGGCCAGCCGCCCGCCACCCAGCGCTTTCATCAGCGCGAAATGCGGGCCGATGGCGACCGATACCTTCGAAGTCTTCGGCGCGATCAGCACCAACGCATTGCCGAGCAGGTCCGCGCGGCTGGCGTTGACGATGCGGCCGCGCTGCTGGAGGAAGTCCATCCACTTTTCGTCGGCGGAGATGTAGAGGTCCGCGCCGCGCGAGGCGTCGATCTGCTTGGCCAGCACCGAGGAGGCCGCAAAGGAAAAGACGACTTTGGCGCCGGTTTCCTGCTGGTAGATCGCGCCGGCCGCTTGCAGCGCGTTGGTCAGCGAGGCAGCGGCAAAGACGGTGAGTGGCGCGGCGCCGGCCTGCGCGCCGAAGGGCAGGGCGAGAGCGATGACGAGGGCGGCGAGCAGCCGGATGAGGCGCATGGGCGAATCTCCATTCGTTTTATACCGTTATATTTGTACAGGTATCACGAAGGCGCGTGGCCGCCAAGCGCGCCGGTGCGGACGAACACCGGAAGACCAGCCGCCAAGGCTAACAGTTGCTTTGCCGGATCACTTGGTGTCGGTCCGCCGAAGCAATGCTGCGCGCGCAATATCCGGCACCTAATCCGGTGTGCTTTGCGCCCAGCTCGACAAATTTCATTACCACGGAGAACCGATCCGGCTAATATAAGTTTGCATCGCGCAGTCGACGTTTGTATGTAACGACCGGCCCGCCGGCACTGTGAGGACGTACCAATGCCCGCCTATCGCTCCAGAACCACGACACATGGCCGCAACATGGCCGGCGCACGGGGGCTGTGGCGCGCCACCGGCATGAAGGACGCGGATTTCGGCAAGCCGATCATTGCCGTCGCCAATTCTTTCACCCAGTTCGTGCCCGGCCATGTTCATCTCAAGGATCTGGGGCAATTGGTCGCGCGCGAGATCGAGCGCGCGGGCGGTGTGGCCAAGGAGTTCAACACCATCGCCATCGATGACGGCATTGCCATGGGCCATGACGGGATGCTCTATTCCCTGCCGTCGCGCGATCTGATCGCGGATTCCGTCGAATACATGGTCAACGCCCACTGCGCCGACGCCCTGGTCTGCATTTCCAATTGCGACAAGATCACGCCAGGCATGCTGATGGCGGCGCTGCGGCTCAATATCCCGACCGTGTTCGTCTCGGGCGGGCCGATGGAGGCCGGCAAGGTCAAGGTCGGCACCGAGGAAAAGTCGCTCGACCTGATCGATGCCATGGTGGCCGCCGCGGATGACCATGTCAGCGACAGCGACGTCGCCGCCATCGAGCGCTCGGCCTGCCCCACCTGCGGTTCCTGTTCGGGCATGTTCACGGCCAATTCGATGAACTGTTTGACCGAGGCGTTGGGGCTCTCGCTGCCGGGCAACGGCTCGCTGGTTGCCACCCATGCCGGGCGCAAGCAACTGTTCCTCGAAGCGGGTCGGCTGAGCGTCGATCTGGCGCGCCGCTATTACGAGGGCGGTGACGAGAGCGTGTTGCCGCGCTCCATCGCCACCTTCGATGCCTTTGCCAACGCGATGACGCTCGACATTGCGATGGGCGGCTCGACCAACACGGTGCTGCACCTGCTGGCCGCTGCGTACGAGGCCGGGGTTCCGTTCACGATGGCCGATATCGACCGGCTGTCGCGCCGCGTGCCCTGCCTGTGCAAGGTTGCGCCCTCGAAATCCGACGTGCATCTGGAAGACGTTCACCGCGCCGGCGGTGTGATGGCGATCCTGGGCGAACTTGATCGCGCGGGCCTGATCCGCGCCGACGTGCATACCGTCCACTCCGTCAGTCTGGCCGACGCGCTCGCCCGTTGGGACATCGCACGCGCCTCTGCCGAACCGGTGACGAAGTTCTACCGCGCCGCGCCGGGCGGCGTGCCGACGCAGGTGGCCTTCAGCCAGGACAATCATTACCAGGCGCTCGACCTCGACCGCCAGAACGGCGTCATCCGCGACGCCGCGCACGCGTTCTCCCAGGATGGCGGGCTTGCCGTGCTCTACGGCAATCTCGCCGAAGACGGTTCGATCGTGAAGACCGCGGGCGTCGATGCCAGCGTCCTGCATTTCTCCGGCCCGGCGCGCATCTGCGAAAGCCAGGACGCGGCCGTGGACGCGATCCTGACCGGCAAGATCAAGGCCGGCGACATCGTGTTGATCCGCTACGAAGGCCCGCGCGGCGGCCCCGGTATGCAGGAGATGCTGTACCCGACGAGCTATCTGAAATCGAAGGGCCTGGGCAAAGCCTGTGCGCTGATCACCGACGGGCGCTTCTCCGGCGGCACCTCGGGCCTGTCGATCGGCCACGTCTCGCCGGAGGCGGCCGAAGGCGGCGCGATCGGGCTGGTCGAGGACGGCGACACGATCGAGATCGACATCCCGCGGCGGCGCATCGAACTCAAGATCTCCGACAGCGAACTGGCGAGGCGGCGCGCAGCGATGGAAGCCAAGGGCGTGAACGCCTGGAAGCCGGCGCAGGCCCGTCCGCGCAAGGTCTCGGCGGCGCTGCGAGCCTATGCCTCGATGACGACCAGCGCCGCCAAAGGTGCCGTGCGCAACGTCGATGGCAATTCCGGCGGGAGCCGGCAATAGCACCGCAACAAGGGGGCGCCTTCCGGTCAAGCCGATGCGCGGCTTGGATTGCGGCGCAACGTTTGGCTTGCGGGTGTTTGCGGCACTCGGGACTTGCCCCGCCCCCTGACCTTCATTTTTTGAAATCAATTCCCTCTTTTCCGACGCAAGTGGTTCAATCCCTTCGATAATCTGGCGCCGACGGTCTTGCACCAACGCGACATGAACGAACGTTCCAAAAAAACCG
>JAKAMD010000454.1 GCA_021823875.1 Pseudomonadota bacterium
TTTTGCTGGTGGGCCCGGGAGGACTCGAACCTCCAACCAGACCGTTATGAGCGGTCGGCTCTAACCATTGAGCTACGGGCCCGGCCGCAGCCGTGCCATCTTGTATCAATGCCCCCGGGATGAGCGCAATCGCCCTCTCCTACGGGCGGCCGGCCTGCGCTAGGCTCAGCCCCCAACAACTGCCCGGGAGCGCCGCCGCCATGCATGTTTTCAGCCTCGAACGCGAGCAAGAGTGGAATCCGCAGCACCACGTCGAGAAAATCCTCGGCACCGAGGCGGCCGGTGATTTCACAGTGGCCTGCTGGGAGCCCGGCCAGGTCAGCCCCTACCACTGCCATCCGGAGGCGACCGAAATCTATTTCTGCTTCTCCGGCGGCGGCACCATGCGCACGCCGGACGAGACCGTGGCGGTCGTACCAGGCGGCTTTGTGGTCCATCCGCCGGGCGAGGTGCATGAATACGAAAACGGCCCTGCGCGCACGCTGCTGTTCCGGGTGCGCTACGGCGCCGACATGTGCTCGCGGCATTATGCCTGGCGCGGGCGGGCAGACTGGACGCAGTCGGCGGAGGACGCGGACTATTACCGCCAGCATCCGGTCAAATAATGGTCATGGCCGGGCCCGTGCCGGCCATGACCGCTCAGCATCTCACATCTTCAAGAGCCGCTGCGCATTGCCGCTCAGGATCTTGGCCTTGTCGCCGTCCGACAGCGGCACGTCTTTCATCCAGTTCACCGCCGGCGGGTTCATCACGAACGGCCAGTCGACCGCGAATAGGATGTGATCGACGCCCATCTCCATCACGCAGCACAGCAACGCCGGATTGGAGAAGAAGCCCGAGGTGGTGACGTAGAAATTATTGCTGAAGATGTCGCGGAAGCTCATCGGCTTCTGCCCCGGCCGCTTGAGCGAGGCATCGATGCGCCAGGACAGGAACGGCAGCGTCTCGCCGAAATGGCCGAGCATGATCTTGAGCTTGGGATGCTTCTCGAACACCCCGGACAGTACCAGGCGGATCGCCTGCGTCGCCGTTTCCACCGTGTAGCCCCAGCCCGGACGCACCACCAGCGGGAAGTCCTTGGCGTAGTCCTGGTAATAGATCTCGGTCACCTGCGCGTTCGGCAGCGACGGGTGGAAATAGATCGGCACGTCGAGTTTCTCGGCGCGCGCGTAAATCGGCCAGAACTTTTTCAGGTCGAGAAACTCACCATTCGCCATGCCATGGATCATGGCGCCCTTGAAGCCGAGCATCGTCACCGCGCGCTCGAGCTCGTCGGCGGCGGCTTCCGGATTGGCGGTCGGCAGCGCGGCGAAAGCGGCAAAGCGCGTCGGGTTGGCGGCGCAGACCTTGGCCAGGCGGTCGTTGACGCCGCGCGTGATCTCGACCGCGCTGTCGGCGGGCAGCTTCTGGGTAGCGGGCGCGCCATGCGACAGCACCTGCACGTCGATGCCGACCTCGTCCATTTCCTTCAGCCGCAGTTCGCCTAGATCGAACAGGCGCTTGTCGGTGTCACCGCCGCGGCTGGCTTCGACGCCGGTGTAATGCTTGGTGAGCTCCGGGTCCCAATAGTGTTCTTCGATGGCGATGATCGGACAGGCCGGCTTGGTGAACATGACTCTTCCCCCTCAACCCTGCGGTCAGCGTTCCTAGCAATCGCGGCAAGCCCTGTCACGGCCTCCCCTGCGCCACCGGGAGAGCGTTTGGGTTCTGGCGCGCGGATGTGGCAATCCGTTTCTTCAATCGGCTTTGGCAAGACCGCCGACTCAGTTATGCATGAGGCATGCTGCCGATTCTGCGAACCATCACAGCAGGCGGCGTATTTCTCGCCCTCACCATTTTCTTGCTCGCGCTTATTCCGCCGGACCGCGCGCGCAAGCAGTTGGCGCGCATCGACGCGCCCGCGCATGGGCCGTTGATTGATCGCGCCACGCACCCCGAGTGGCGGCAACTGCTGCTGCTGGCGGCGTTCCGCCGCGCCGCGGAATTGAAGGAACTGCGCGAACTGCCCAACACGCCGGTGCATCGGCCGCCACCATCGGCACCTGTAGCCGCGACAGAGAACAAGCCTGCCGATCATGTTGCCGCTTTACCGCAGAACGGCCAAGCTGATGGCGAACTGGACTTGAGCAGCCCCACTATTCCTGTCGGCATCGGCGAAGCTTCCTCGACCGAATTGCCGGTTATGCCGCATCAGGACCAACCGCCGGTGATCACGCCGCGCGACGAAAGCGATGTGCCGTCGCTGCCGATGTCGCCGTCCGCCCCGTCCCAAACGACAAAGCAGGAAAAGCCGGACAAGCCACCGGCTGTCGCCAGCAAGCCACCTGAAAGTGACGCACCGGCGCAGACCGTGGCGCCCAAACGGCAAGGCCCGGCAATGCGACCGGAGACCCCTGAAAAGCCGACGACCAACGCCAGCAAGCCGCAGCCGGGCGCTTTCAAACCGCACGCCGGCCGTGCCGCACCACCGGAACGGCCGCGCCGCGCGGTCCGACATCACACACGAACAACGAAATCCGCCACGACGTCGGACCAGCCAGCGCCGTTCGACCTGTTCGGCTTACTGGCCGGCAGCTTGAAGGCCGATGCCAACCATCCTGCGCCGAACAACCCGGTCACGGCGCACAAATAACGCATGCATTCATTTCGTCATCAAAAACCCGGGGTTACGCCCGAGGTTTTCAGCCGGCTTAGCGTACTTCGCCAATCAGCGCGGCCAATTGAACTTATAAACCAGTTGCGTGGTAACAGTCTGCACCGTCGGCTTGAAATTGATGTTGCTTTCCAGGAAAGCACTCGTTGCCGAGGTGTCCGGCAAGCTCTCATTGTCGTACTTCGCAAGGCGATATTCGGTACGCCAGAACAGATTCGGCATGATCGCCGCTTCGACGCCGCTGCCGATAAACCAGCCGTGGAATGTGGTCTCCGGCGTGGAGTACGAGGTCGAAGCACCGACAAACGTAGTCACCATGTTGGTGCCCGAGAATCGCGCCTGCGTATAGCCGACGTTTCCGTAAGTCAGGACCTGCGGCGTGATCAGCCAGCCGGCGCGCCCGCCAACGGCCCAGGCCCATTTT
>JAKAMD010000455.1 GCA_021823875.1 Pseudomonadota bacterium
CCCCCCCCGCAAAGGAAAAAAATGTTTTGTTCGTGAAGTTCTCCGGACTAAGGGCGCGTTTATTGACTCTGGTCCTGTTGGCCGTCGTTCCGGCTTTCGTTCTCATCACTTATTCGGGCATCGATCACCGGCGCTTGCTGCGAGCCGAAGTCCGGCGGGACACGCACCGCCTCGCCATCATGGCCTCGTATCAGCAAGACGCGCTGATTGCCGCGAATCGGAAATTCCTGGTCGAACTGGCGCGTGCTCCTGAACTCCGCGTGACCGGTTCGGCCGAGGCGTGCAATCGCTACCTTGCGCAGGTCCTCAAGCGCCATTCGAATTACGCCAACCTGCTGGTATTTCGGCCCAACGGGGAGCGGTTTTGCAGCGCCGTGCCCGCCCGACGCCCCGGCAACGCCAGGAACGATGATTTCTTTCGTCGTGCCCTGGCGAGGAAGGACTTTGCGGTAGGCTCGTATCAGATCGGCAGGATCACCGGGAAGGCCGTGCTGGTCTTTGCCTATCCGGTTCTCGACGCGGCGGAAAAAGTCGAGGAGGTGCTGGCGCTAGCCGAGGATCTTGGGTGGCTCGGGCGGATGCTGGCGGCTGGCCGCCTGGCCGCTCATTCGGTCCTGACCGTGGTGGACAGCGGCGGAACGATCCTCGCCCGTTACCCTCAAGGCGGAGCCTGGGTGGGCAAACCCGCGCTCCGAGGCAACGCAGCCTTCAACAAAGTCGTCGCCAACGGCGGCGAAGCGAGCATCGATCTCGTATCGCTCGACGGCGTGCGCAGAATTTTCTCCTTTGTTCCGATCGGCGCGTACCTCCAGGGTATCTACGTCGGGATGGGCATACCGGAAAGCGTGGTGCGCGCGGCCGAGGACCGCGCACTCGTGCGCAACCTGCTGCTGATGGGCGCGGCGGCATTGCTCATATCTGCCTTGGCCTGGTTCGGCAGCGACGTGCTCGTGCTGCGCCGGCTGCGGGCACTGGCGCAAGCCACGACAAGTCTCGCCTCGGGGAATCTGCAGGCGCGCACCGGCCTGCGCGAGGATGCCGGCGAGCTGGGACAACTGGGCCGCGCCTTCGACGACATGGCGCAATCCCTGGAGAACCGGATGCAGGAGATCCAGCGCATCGATCGCGCGTTGAAGACGCTCAGCGCCGGCAGCCGGACTTTGCTGCGCGCGCCGGAAGAAACCGCCCTGCTGCAGGACATGTGCCGTATCGTGGTCGAGGAGGGCGGCCACAGCGCGGCGTGGGTCGGCTACGCCGAGCAGGATCCGCAGAAGACGGTTCGCTGCGTGGCGCATGCCGGGATCGGGAGAGACGTCATCGAGGACCTGCGGATCACATGGTCGGAGACCGGCCTCGGCCTCGGGCCGACGGGAACCGCGATCCGCACGCAAAAACCCTCGATATCAGCCAGCACCAGCACTGTTCCCAGCTTTGCGCCCTGGCGCACGAAGATGATCGAGTACGGAATCGCGTCGGTCCTCGCCCTGCCGCTGAAAACAAACGGAAACATAATCGGCAGTCTGACGATCTATTCCACCGATTCCGGTGCCTTCAGCGAACAGGAAGTTGCGCTCTTCGAAGAGCTTGCGGACGATCTCGGATTCGGCATCGGCACGCTGCGGCTGCGCGCCGAGCACGCGCGCGCCACCGCCGCGATCGAGCACGCCGCGTACCACGATGCGCTTACGGACCTGCCGAACCGTACCTGGCTGCGCCGGCGCCTGGACGAGCTTATCGTCGACGCACAGCAACCGCCCGGCAGCGTGGCCTTGCTCATTATCGATATCGAACGCTTCCGGGAAGTCAACGAAGCCTTGGGCCATCACCACGGCGACGCGGTGCTGCGACTGATCGGCGCGCGCCTGGGCGGGCTCGCCGCAGACGCGGGCGCCCTCGCCCGGCTCGGCGCGGATGAATTCGCCATCGTGCTGCCCGCGACCGATGCCGACGCCGCGGCGCGCTTCAGCGACAGCGTCCTCGGCGCCTTGGCCCAGCCGTTCGAACTCTCCGGTTTTTCGGTGGAGCTGCAGGCGAGCGTCGGCATCGCGCTCTATCCGGGGCATGGCGCCGATGCCGGCCTGCTGATGGCCCGTGCCGACGCAGCCGGCCGTACCGCCAGAAAAACTGGGGCGGGGTTTGCTTTTCCGGCGCAGGATAGCGAGCAGGGAGCGGTGCGGCGTCTCGCGCTGACACGGGATCTGCACCGCGCGATAGAGACCGACCAACTGGTGCTTTACTGCCAGCCGAAAATCCACGTCGCGTCGGGCGCGCTTTGCGGCGGGGAAATGCTGGCGCGCTGGACGCACCCCGAACTCGGCGCCATCTCCCCCGGGGAATTCATTGCGATCGCGGAACGCACCGGCCTGATCAAACCGCTGACCTACTGGGTGGTGAAAGAGGCGGCGCGGAACCTGCACGATTTTGCGGAAAAAGGGCTGGCGCTGCCGCTGGCGGTCAACCTTTCCGCGCGCAATCTGCGCGACCCCAGGCTGATCGAGCGCATCACCGGGCTATGCACCACCTGGGGCGTCGCGCCGGCGCAAATGCCGCTCGAACTCACCGAAGGCGCCCTGATGGAGGATCCTGAAAACGCGCGCGCGGTGCTGGTCAGGCTTCACGACCTTGGATTCGAACTGCACATCGACGACTTCGGCACGGGATACTCGTCGCTCGCCTATCTGCAACGGCTGCCCGTCGATGCCGTCAAGGTGGACCAGTCGTTCGTGCGCAAGATGCTGACCGACGCGGGCTCGCGCGCGATCGTGCGCTCGACCATCGAGCTCGCGCACAATCTCGGCCTCAAGGCGATTGCCGAAGGCGTGGAAGATCAGGCCACCCTCGACCTGCTCGCGGAAATGGGCTGCGACATGGCGCAAGGCTTTCTTATCGCGCGGCCGATGGCCATGCGCGAGTTCTACGCATGGCATGACGCGCGCGGTAACCCCGCGCCTCCCGCCGGGCCGAATATCGCAGGCGCCTGAACGCCCTGCCATTGGGGCCCCGCACTCCAGGATGAGATTGTCCGGCCGCGCCAAGCGCTAACTTTGGACTAATTCTGGAGGCGTAGAGTAGTCA
>JAKAMD010000049.1 GCA_021823875.1 Pseudomonadota bacterium
TTCAAGCAGGGTGAAGCCGGCGACGGCGTCGTCTGTTTCAACTCGCGCGGCGGCGGACAATCTCGATCCCTCCCGTCAGCCAGTTCACCTCGATCGCGTAACCGACATCGGCGTGGACGATGGTCACCACCCCGCCGCACGACAGGCCGGAGGCGAAGAAGACGATGGTCGAACCGCTGCTGCGGCCGTTGCAGCGGGCGGCCAGCGTCGCCGTCATCTCGACGTCGGCGGGCAGCCGAACCGCTTGGCCATCGGCACCGGAGCGGATCGTGCGTCCCAGCGCGTCGATGTCGGCGGCGACCGGTGCCTGGCGGCGGATGGCAGCGGTGCGGTCGGCGGTGAGCAGTGAGGCGATCTCAACCGCATAGGCCTTGAGCCGGGGCTGCGACGTGCCGGCCGGGATGGCCGGCAACAGAATGGCGGCGATCATGCCGATGATGGCGACCACGCAGATCACTTCGAGCAGCGTGAAGCCCGCCGTGGCGCTGCTGCCGTCAGGGCTTCCAACTGGTAATGTCCGCCGCATCGCCGCTGCCGCCTTGCTGGCCGTCCGAACCGAGCGAGATGATGTCGTAAGCGCCGTGTTCGCCGGGCGAGCGGTATTTATAAGGATGGCCCCAGGGGTCGGCGGGCACATTGCCGCCTTTGAGATAGGGGCCGTTCCATGTTGGAGTGGCGCTTGCCGTGTGCACGAGGGCGCCGAGGCCTTCGGAAGTCGACGGATAGTGCCCAGCGTCGAGGTAATAGAGATCGAGCGCGCTCTTGAAGCTCGCGATCTGGATCTTGGCCGCTTTCACCTTAGAGTCGGCCAGATAGTTGAGCACGCGCGGTCCAACCAGGGCCATGATCAGCCCGATGATGGTGATGACCACCAGCATCTCGATGAGCGTGAAGCCAGCCTCGCTGGAACGGCGGCGCGTTTCGCGCCGGCGCCGCGCCCCCGTGAGACGGCGCGGCAAGGAAGACGACAAGATTTGCGCGAGGTGCGTCATGTGACCCGTTCCACTCAACATTCGAGGTTCGATCGTCGCACCGCCGCTCCGCGCACATGGATTCGGCCAACACCAACCGGCGCGCCGTTTGGGGACGGCACGCTTTCCATCCGCTAATTCTCCGCTCAGTCGATGAAGCCTTTATGACGGCTGTGGACGGCGCACTTATGCCGCGATTTGGCTGACGGAGAGCAACGCGGTCATCACCGACACGATCAACCCGCCGACGACGGTGCTGATGAAGATGATGGCGAACGGTCCAGCCACGGCAACCACGCGGTCGAGATTGCGCTGCAACTTGGCTTCGTAGAAATCGGCAACGCGGCCGGCCAGCATCGGCAACTGGCCGGTTTCCTCACCCAGGCGCAGCATGCGTACCGCCATCGGCGGCAGAATCGCCGTTTCGGCGATGGCATCGGACAATTTGCTGCCGTGCCGCACGCGATCTGACGCCTTGCTCCAGGCCGCGGTTCCGCCGGTGGCGGCCATCATGTCGTTGAGGATGCGCAGCGTCGCCGTCAAGGTGACGCCGCTGGCCAACAGCACGCCGAGATTGCGGCAGAACAGGGCCGTGCGGTGGAAACCGAGTGCGGTGTTGACGAGTGGCATCCGTGCCACCATGGCGACCAACGCGTTGCGCGCGCGCGGTTGCCGCACAATCAGCCAGCCGGTGAGCACCGCGCAAATGGCGGCGACGATGATCGCCGCGGTATTGGCGCGGGCGAAATCCGACAGATCCAGAAGTACGGCGACCATGGGATCAAGCTTGGCGCCGAGGTCGCGCAACACACCGCCGAACTGCGGCAGCACGAAGAACAGGAAGAACACCAGGACAGCGCCGGAGCCGAACAACACAAAGGCCGGATAGCGCAGAGCATCGGTCAGTTTGCGGCGCATCTGATCGGCGCGGCTGCGCTCTTGGCTCAGCACCTCCAGCACCTGGTCGAGGGTGCCCGAGGTCTCGCCAACGCGCACCAGCGCGATATAGACGGCCGGGAACAGGGTCGGATATTGCGCCAACGCATCGGCAAAGGTCTCGCCGGACAAGATAGCCGCCTTGATGCGAGCCACCACCGGGCGCAGCTTTCCGACGTCGACATCGGTCGCCAACAGGTCGAGCGCATCGTTGATACGCGCACCGGCCTTGAGCAGCAGCGCCAGATCGCGGGTGAAGATGGTGACGTCCTCGGCGCTGGGATGCGACAGGACGGAAAAGGGCGACCTCGTTTTCGCCGCGCCAGCGCTCTCGGCCACGGCTTCGATCAGCACGAGACCGAGATATTCGATGCGGCCGGCGACCTCGGCGGCGCTCGGGGCGGTGATGGTGCCGGTCACCAGGTCGCCGCTCTGGGTCAGTGCTTTGTAGTGAAAATTGTCCATGAGATTAGCGCGCCGTGGTCACGCGCAGGACATCGGCAACCGACGTGACGCCGGCCCGGCATTTGGCGACAGCGTCCTCGATCATAGTGGTCATGCCGGCGCGGATGGCGGCTTGCTCGACGGTGCCGGCGTCGGTCTGGACGCCGATCAGATTGCGCACGCTAGGCGCGAGTTCCAGCACTTCGAACACGCCTTTGCGGCCGCGATAACCAACCCCTCCGCAGCGTTCGCAGCGTCCGGGCTCGTGCACGGTTTCGCCGGCGCGCAAGCCGAGCGCACCATAGCGCGGATCAGCGGCGAGATCGGTCTCGCTCAGTATGCGCAGCGTCTTGCAGCGTTCGCATAAGAGTCGCACCAGCCGCTGCGCAATGACCGCGCGCAGCGTCGATTTGAGCAGGAAGCCCTCGACGCCGAGATCGAGCAACCGCGGTACCGCCGCCGCCGCGGTTTCGGTATGCAGCGTGGTCAGGACCAGATGGCCGGTGAGCGCGGCATGAATGGCGATGTGGGCGGTCTCGGCGTCGCGGATTTCGCCGACCATGATGACGTCGGGGTCTTGGCGGACGAAGGCGCGCAGGGCGGAGGCGAAGGTGAGCCCGATCGACGGTTTTACCTGCGACTGGTTGATGCCGGTGATCTCGTATTCGATCGGATCCTCGATCGTGAGGATTTTTCGCGTCGGCTCATTGAGGATAGACAGCATGGTGGCGAGCGTGGTGGTTTTGCCGCTGCCGGTCGGCCCGGTCACCACGATCATGCCGTGCGGCAGCGCCAGCAGGCGCGACAGCTTCACCTCGTCAGGCGCGCTGAGGCCGAGGCTGCCGATGTCGAGCAGCCCGCGGTCCTTGGTGAGCAGCCGCAGTACGGCGGATTCGCCGTGCTGGGTCGGCATGGTGGCGACGCGCACATCGATCTCCGATTGTGCGATGCGCACACGCGCAGCACCGTCCTGCGGCAACCGCCGCTCGGCAATGTTGAGCCCGGCCAGGATCTTGATGCGGGAGATCACCGCCTGCGGCGGCGCTCCCGGCGGCGTCGGTACCTGGCGTAACAAGCCGTCGATGCGCATCCTCACAATGAGCCCGGTGCGGAATGGCTCGATATGGATGTCGCTGGCCCTGAGTTCGGCCGCCTTTTCTAAAAGGTCGTTGACGGCGCGCACAACCGGCGCGCCGCTGGCAAGATCGCGCAAGCTCTCGATGTCGTCATCGGCGCGGGCGTAGGAAGCTTCGATGGTTTCGGTGGCGGCATTATTGCCGAGTCGCTCGTTTAAGATGGTGCCGATATCGTCGAATGAGGCGACGGTGATGGAGACCGGCTCGCCAAGCACGATTTCGGCGGCGCGGATGGCGCTTTCGTCGCGTGGGTCGGCAAGCGCGAGCATGGGGCAGCCGTCATCGGCCAAATAGGGAAAGACCGCCATCTCGCGCAGGAAGCGGCCGGTGAAGCGATCAGCGCAGGAACGCGCGGCCATCAAGGCGGGCAATTCGATCCGCGGCAGTTCGTGATAGCGCGCAACTTCATCGGCGAAATCGCCGGCGGAGAGATCGGTGAGTTTCCACAGGCGGCGTAGGACCGAATGGCCTCCTTGCGGATCGGGAACATCGAGCGCGGCGCCTGCGTCGGCCGCCACGCAATCCTTTTCCACCAGGAATTCGATGAAATCGGCGTGTACCGCCGCGCCCATGAAACGCCTCCTCAAACATCGACAGCGCGCCATGGCGCGCCGTTATCTCGTGCTTCCCGAACTATACGCGGCCGTCCGAACCGGGAGAGCAGTATCTGCTCTCCCGGCCGGCGTTTCGGATTAGTGACCGAAGCCGACGTCTTCACGCTCGGGGAACAGGTCCCACATCGCGTTGGCGGTCTTGGCGTTGGCCAGACGCGGCAGGCCGAAACCATCTTCGATGGTAGCCAACATCGAATAGTGGTTCATCGGCAGAGCGCTCTTCTTCGGTTTGCCGTGCTTGGTGATCACGATCGAAGCGATGTGACCGCCGCCCACGCCGGGGGCGCCGCAGCATCCCAGATTGCCCGAGAAGTCGTTCTCGTCCCACACGACGAAGATCGCCGAATCGTCGGTGAACGACGGCGAATTCTGGATCGCCGTCACGGTCTGTTGCAGGAAGGTGTCGCCGCGCTTCAGCAGGGCAGCGTCGCCGTCGGCAGGCGCGCAGCCGGCCGGGATCGGACTGCCGCCGGTATAGCCGTGCTCGTCATTGCACTGGTTGGGCGCGATAAAAACATAACGCGCCATGTGCTGCGGATCGTTGAGCTCGGTTTGGAACGCGGTCAGATCGAACGGCTTGATGTTCTGCAGCCGTGCGGGGTTCGTCGCGACGCTGGTGAAATACACAAACGGATTGTGCTTCTGGGCGTACAGCTTGGGGCCACCGCTCGCCGCGGTCGGATAGCGCGTGCCGAGATAGCCGATGCTCGGCATCGTCTCTTGCAGCACTTCCCAGCTGATGTGCTTCTGCTCGAGCTGGTCGACAATGTTCGGAGCGGTCAGACCGGCGATGCAGGTGGTGCCGTGGTCGGGCGCGAAGCAGCTATCGGCGTCGCTCTGGATGCCAAAATAGTCGCCGGCAACGTCGGCGAGGTAGTTCGGCAGGCTCGGGTGGGTGGCGCCGAAATAATAGGTCGCGAGGCCATAGTTCAGCGCGATATGGGTGGTGAATGGCGTCAGCAGGGTCGCGCCGGTGGGATCGCTCGGATCGGCCTGACCGATGACCTCGTCGAAGCCGTGGTTCTCCATCATGATGACGAAGACGCGGTCAAGCTGGCGCGCTTTATGATGATGATCAGAGTCAGCGAAGGCCGCGACGGACAACACGGCCGCGCCGGCAAGGCCGAGACCGATGGTCCGCGCGCAAGCGGAAAGCATAGATGGCATGGAGAGCCCCTTGTGGATGGACGTCGCGCCTGCGACATGGTCAGCGCGCGGAAATTGCTCGGCCTTGATTACGATATTCCGTCTGAAAAATGACAGTCGAATTACAAACCTTCACAATTGCTGCTGAATGCAGGTACGGACAGCAGAAATACGATTCATTTTTGTGTGGATCGGCCCCTCTATTATTTCTGTCATAAAAGGCCGGTAAGAACTCAAAGGTTCGTCTCTCGAACCGCTCGCCGCCATACGACGCTTGCGTCCATCACGAGCCATAGGTCAGGTACGATTGTTGTCACGCGTCCAAGTCGGACTGCGCCGGGGGCGCGCGCCGCGCAGAACAGTCACAGTTTTGTCGTTTGCGATGGTCGCATTGTTGTTGGCCGGCTGCAACGCCTTGACGACAAGCCAGGAGGACCCGGGTCCGGATGTCCTGGACAAGGTCCGCTCCTTGGACCTGATGCCGCGTTATCCTCAGCCTATGACGTCGCCGAATGCAACGGCCGATAACAACTCAAAGCCGCAGATCTATACGGGAACCGTGGTCCCGGTCGTCGCGGCGGCACCAGTGCATCAGGCGCCGGACGGCGAAGGATACGACCTGAATTTCGAGAATACGCCGATCACTACCGTCGCCAAGACGATCCTCGGCGACATCCTCGGCGTCGGCTATACGATCGACCCGCGCGTGCAGGGGACCGTCACGCTGGCATCGGGCCGGCCGGTGGCGAAGAGCAGCGTGCTTTATGTGCTCGAGGCGGCGTTGCGGCTGAACAATGTGGTGTTGGTCCGCGACACGGCGGGCTATCGCCTCGTTCCGCTCGGCGATGCCGTTGGCGGCGGCCATGTCGATCCCGTCGATAGCGCCGAACCTGGCTACGGGATTTCGGTGGTGCCGTTGCGTTATGTGTCAGCGCGCACTGTGGTCAAGCTGCTTGACAGTTTCGCCACCAAGCCGGGCACCGTGCGCGTCGATCCGGACCGTAATCTGGTTCTGATCCAGGGCACGGGTGCCGAGCGGCGCTCGGCCGTCGAGACCATGCTCAGCTTCGACACCGACTGGATGCGCGGCCAGTCGGTCGGCATCTACCCGGTGCACAACAGTGTTCCGGAGCAGGTCATCGCCGATCTGCAAAAAATCATGGATTCGGGCGAGGGCGGGCTGTCGCAGGACCTCATCAAGTTCCAGGCGATCGACCGCATGAATGCGGTGATGGCGGTGACGCGCAGGGCGGCCTTGCTGCGGACAGTGTCGACCTGGATCGAGCGTCTTGATCGCGCCGACACCGCCAGCACGGGCGTTCGCGTGTATCATGTCCGCTACGGCGATGCGCGCCAGATCGCTCGCGTTCTCAATAATCTGTTCGTGGGGAATTCAGGCGACAATCTCGAATCGTCGACCAACCAGATTGCGCCGGGTTCGGGCGTGACGACCGCCAGCAGTCGCGATGGGGCGGGGCGGGGGAACGCAACGCCGTCATTCGCCGCGTCGCAGGGATCTCAATCCGCCAGGGCGAATGCGGCGCGCACGCTGAGCCAGTTGTCCGCCACCATACGCGAGGCGGCGAACAAACCCGAAAGCGCGCAGGATTCTGCGACCAGTGGCCCGCCCATCTTGAAAGGCGTCCGCATTACCGCCGATACTGTGACCAATACGCTGCTGATCTATGCCAGCCAGGAAAACTTTCGCGTCATCGAGCGGACCTTGCGGCAGATCGATCGACCCCAACTCCAGGTCGCGATCAACGCGACCATCGCCGAGGTGACGCTCAATAATGAGCTCAATTACGGGGTACAGTTCTATCTGACCAGCCACAATCTCGGCATCAATCGGGAGATTGGCTCGCTGTCGAATACCTACAATCCCGCTTCGGCGGTCGATGTGGCGGGTGTTGTCGGTCCGGTGCTGCCGCGCGCCTTCCCTGGCTTCAACTTTCTGGTGGGCGGCGAAGCGCAGCCGAGCCTGATCCTGGATGCATTACACAATGTCACCACCGTGAAGGTGCTGTCGACGCCATCGATCGTCGTTCTCGACAACGAGCCGGCGGTGTTGCAGGTCGGCGACGAGATTCCGATATCGACCGGTTCGGCCACGGTGCTGACCTCGAACAATACGGTCGTCAATACGATCGATTATCGTAACACCGGCGTCATCCTGCAGGTCGTTCCGCGCATCAATATCAACGGCAACGTCGTCCTCACGATTCAGCAGGAAATCAGCAATGTGTCCGACACGGCGACCGCCGGCACGCTGACGCCGACTGTGTCGCAGCGCAAGATCAAGAGCACGATCGCGGTTGCCAGCGGGCAGACCGTGCTACTGGCCGGGCTGATCGGAGAGCAGGAAAATCACAGCCATCCGGCAATTCCAGAGCTAGAAAAGATCCCGGTGATCGGCGATGCCTTCGGTCATTCGGCCACCAAGACGACGCGCACCGAACTCATCATCTTCATCCGGCCGCAGATCATCCGGAACAGCGTCGACGCCCATTTCGTCGCCGAGGAATTGCGATCGAAAATGAGGGGTACAGCGGAGGCGTTGGGTCCGCGCAAGCGGCGAATCCAGTAGGCGGCGGTCGTGGCGCTGGCTCATCCACCATTCAGCCGCGGCGTCTGGCGGCCATCACTGTCGGGCGTGCTGGCGATGCTGATGGCTGCGTGCGGCGCGGCGGCGAGCCTCATCCTGGTGCCGGGTATGAATGGGGCGATCGGCGCGGCGCTTGCACTGCTCATGGCATCAATCGCCTATGTCGATGCGCGCAGCTTTACGATCCCGGACGAATTGACGGTGGTCGGCATGGCGCTCGCCGTCGTGCAGGCGGTGTCGCAAGACGGCGATGTTTTCGCCAGCGCCGTCGCGCACGCGGCGCTGCGCGGCGCCGTTCTTGTTGCGCTGTTTTGGTTGCTGCGCGTCATCTACCGCTGGTTAAGAGGACGCGATGGTCTCGGATTTGGCGACGTGAAACTGGCGGGGGTCGCCGGCGCGTGGCTCAGCTGGATGACAATACCGCTAGCCATCGAAGTCGCGGCTTTGTCAGGCATCATCGTTTATGCGGTGCGGCAGTATGGATTAGGGCGTCCACTCCGGTTTAACAACAGGCTGCCATTCGGGGCGTTTTTTGCACCGGCGATTTGGCTGGCTTGGGTCTTTGAAACGGTCATCGTGAATAGAATCTGATGCGCATCCTCATTCGAATAGGCGCGACTCGGACGTGGAGAGTAGAGACGGCCGCTCGCGTTCTGACGATTTTTGTGATGTTGTTGGTTTTCTTGCCCTGCTTCGCGACGGCAGCGCCGCAGACCTATCGCGGATGGACGAATGGCCGCGGCTATCCCGCAGCCAACACGCGCGTGCAAACTTTGGCCGAGCGCGGTGATGCGCGAGCTCAGACTGTGCTCGGCTTTGCTTACGAGACCGGTCGCGGCGTTCCGCAGAACTTTGTTTCCGCGGTGAAATGGTATCGCCGCGCAGCAGCCAAGGGCAACCCGACCGCGCAATATCTACTCGGGCTCATGTATGACTATGGCCGCGGTGTTCCGGAGGACAAGATCATCGCGCAAAAGTGGTTGATTCTGGCGGCCGCGCGAGCATCGGGACGCGAGCGCGCTTATTACGTCCGTATCCGCGATGCCGTCGCGTCTGCCATGAGTTCCGGCGAGATCGCTCAGGCGCAGTATTTGGCCCACCAATGGACGGCGAAGCATAAGCGACCATAGGGCCGATGGAGCGATCGCCGAAACGTGTTTCCCGCGAATGTTTCGCTGTCACGATATCTTCTTAAAATGGAAATGTTATCGAACCGCATCGGTCTCTTTGTTGCGGTGATTGGCTGATTATGACAGCGTTTCATCGAACTGAATTAGAACCGCCACTAAACTGAAGTCACCCCTGCAGATGATCCGCGCGCGAAACGAAGCAGCGTTTCGCGGCGATGAGGTTTTTCATCGCCACAAGTTTAATCTCACCGCTCTGCAGGGAGACCTTTCGATGCGACTAAAGTCGACTTTCAAATCTCTGGTCTTTGCGACCAGTGCGCTTTGCGCGCTGACGTTGGCCACGGCCAATGCCGAATCGCACAACGAGACCAAGACGCCGATCAAGCATGTGATCATCATCGTCGGCGAGAACCATTCGTTCGATAATCTGTTCGGCACCTATCAGCCGAAGCAGGGCCAGACGATCAGCAACCTGCTGAGTAAGGGGATCGTCAACGCCGACGGCACGCCGGGCGCGCATTTCGACCTGGCCAAGCAGCGCATCGGGCAGGACGAGAACGTTTACAACGCGGTGACGGCTTCGACCGGCGAATACGCGAGCCTGCCGCGCCCGTACACCACCTGGGCCGACCCAAGCTCGACCGGACTGCCGTCCGGGGTCGAGGACACCCGCTTTCCGACCAATATGCCCAATGGTCCCTTCCAGATCAGCAAATACGTGCCTTATGCGGCCTATACCGGCGATCCGGTGCACCGCTTTTTCCAGATGTGGCAGGACGTCGACGGCGGCAAGCACGACAAGTTCGTGTGGGTCGAGGAGACCATCGGCACCGGTTCGAATGGCAATCCTCATCCGGCGGGCGGGTTCAATCCGAAGGAAGGTGCCATTTCGATGGGCTTCTACAACATGAACCCGTTCACCGATGCCCAGGGTCATGCGCAGCCCGGCGACGCCCCGGTCTTCAAATCGCTGGCCGACAATTATGCGATCAGCGACAATTACCATCAGGCGATCATGGGCGGCACCGGCGCCAACTTCCAGGCACTGGTCTCGGGTGACGTGGCCTTCTTCACCAATCCGGACAGCCTCGATGGCTCGGCCGCCGTGCCCTACAGCAACCAGATCGAAAACCCCGATCCGGTCGCCGGCACCAACAACTACTATACCCAGGACGGTTACGGAGGCGGCTCCTATGTGAACTGCGCCGACCCGTCGCAGCCCGGCGTCGCGTCGGTCAACCAGCAGCTCTACAGCCACGGTGTCCACAAGACCAACTGCGCGCCCGGCCATTACTATCTGGTGAACAACTACAATCTGTACTGGAACCAGACCAGCAGCAATCCGAACCCGCTCGGGCCGAATCACTTCATTTTGCCGCCGCAGAGCATTCCAACCATCGCTGACGTGCTGAGCGCGCACGGCGTATCGTGGAAGTACTACACGGCCGACCGTGGCGACGACCAGATGGCATTCGCGACCGCGGTGGATGGCGTGCCGCTGCCGTACCATTACTACTGCGGCATTTGTGATCCTCTCACGGGCTATCTCAGCATCATGAAGAGTCCTGCGCAGGAGGCGAAGCTGCAGAACTATGGCGCCTTCCTCAACGACGTGCACAACAACACGCTTCCGGCGGTGTCGTATGTGCGTCCGTTCGAAGCGCTCGCCGGCCATCCAGCCGACTCGACCACCGACCTGTACGAAAAGTTCCTCGAAGATCTGATCAACCAGGTGAAGAGCAATCCGCAGCTCTGGGCCTCGACGGCGATCTTCGTCACCACCGACGAAGGCGGCGGCTACTACGACTCAGGCTACATCCAGCCGGTCGACTTCTTTGGCGACGGCACCCGCATTCCGTTCATCGCGGTGTCACCCTACGCCAAGAAGGGCTATGTGGATCACACCTACTATGATCACGTCTCGCTTCTGAAATTCATCGAGGAGAACTGGCATCTTCCGAAGATTTCCCACCGCAGCCGCGACAATCTTCCGAATCCGGTCGCCAGTCGCGATAACCCCTATATGCCGAAAAACGGCCCGGCGATCGGCGATCTGATGAACCTGTTCGACTTCGGCCATCACGAAGATCGCGACCACGATCACGGCCATGATCGCGGCTAGCCTTCGTCACTGATCGCAAAGCTGAAAGGGGCTGCATCCGGTTGGGTGCGGCCCTTTTTGTGAGCCGGAGGCACAAACATCATGCTATGGCGGCAGCGTGAACAGTTCGATGTGAAAGTCGGTGTTGGAGGCGGTTAGCCGCGCCCCAACTTGATGCCAAGATATTGCTTCTTCGGCATCAGTTGAATATTGCATTGCGGCCCGCACTGCTGTGCAGTTCGACTGCGCAGCGATGATCGCGCGTTTGTGGTTTGGATGGTTCGGTATGGTTGAGGCTGGTCGATGTGGTCCAGGTGGTTCAGCCGGAGACCGTTGTGTGCACCAAAACCTCGTCCACCACGCACTCCTTCAGACCGAAAGATTTCCCGGCTACGAGCAGAAGCCCCGCATTTGGCGGACCCGCGCGAAGTCAGTTTGTCTCTTCGTGAAGGGTGGGCGAGGAGACCGGGCATAGCGGCCTCGAATTCTCTGGCCTCGAATTCCCTTTTCCTGGGAAACAGAGACTATCAAGCCAGAGACGGGTTCGATTGAAGGCGTGTTTAGGGGTCGAGTCCGAGCGTCTGGTACTGACGACGGACACTTCCAGCACATCGAGATCAACGAGGCCGTTGCGGCGATCGCCATCGCGGTGACGCGGGAGCTCGGCCTGGCCGAAGATATCGTAAATGTGGAAGGAGGCGCTATCGCGCCCGGCCATCCTATCGGCGCCACCGGTGCGGTGCTGACCACACGCTTGCTCTATTCGATGCAGCGCGACGGTATTAGACGGGGAGTCGTCACATTGTGCATCGGCGGCGGCCAAGGAACCGTCATGAAGCTTGAAGCCGTTCAATAACCGGTTCAACTAGCGGAGTGGAAGGTGAGAGCGGTCCGTCGATCCAGGCGAATCACAACGGACATCTACCTGCTGCAAATCTAGATATCGTGAGTCAGCTCGCCGTTTGGTGCAAGGTCGGCCGCAGGCCGCGACAGTTTCCCAATCGCAAGCGATCTCGCGTCAGCAATATTGCGCATACCCGACATCGGTTTGCCGCCATTTGCGGTGCCGCTCCAGCGATTGGCTCGCTGGCTTTCAAGCGTTGTCGAATGGAGCTTTGATCTCGTCGCATGTGACGCTTTCCCCCGTCCCACGCACTCATAGGCGAAGCCGTGGCGGGCCATTTCCTCGGGGCGGTAGATGTTGCGCAGGTCGACCAGCACCGGCTGCGCCATCACCTGCTTGAGCCGTTTGAAATCGAGCGCGCGGAACTCTTCCCATTCGGTCACGATCACCAACGCGGAGGCGCCCTCGGCGCAGGCATAGACGTCGTCGCTGAAGGCGACGTTGCTCATGTAAAGCTTGGCCTGCTCCATGCCGGCCGGATCGTAGGCGCGCACCTTGCCGCCCATGTCCTGCAGCGCCGTGATCAGCGGAATCGACGGCGCATCGCGCATGTCGTCGGTGTTGGGCTTGAAGGTGAGGCCGAGCACCGCGATGGTCTTGCCGCGCACGTCGCCTTGAAGCGCGTGCTGGACCTTGCGCGCCATCGCGCGCTTGCGCTGGTCGTTGACCGCCACCACCGCCTCGACGATGCGCAGCGGCGCCTCGTGGTCCTGGCCGGTCTTCAACAGCGCCAGCGTGTCCTTCGGGAAGCAGGAGCCGCCGAAGCCGGGCCCGGCATGCAGGAACTTGCCGCCGATGCGGTTGTCAAGGCCGATGCCGCGCGCAATCTCCTGTACGTCGGCGCCGACCTTCTCGGCCAAGTCCGCGATCTCGTTGATGAAGGTGATCTTGGTGGCGAGGAACGCATTGGCCGCGTATTTGATCAGCTCCGCGGTGCGCCGCTCGGTGAACTGGATCGGCGCGCGGTTGAGATAGAGCGGCCGGTAGAGATCGCGCATCACCCCGTTCGCGCGTTCGTCCTCGCTGCCGACCACGATGCGGTCGGGATGCTTGAAGTCCTGGATGGCGGCCCCTTCGCGCAGGAACTCCGGATTGGACACCACCGCAACGTCGGCGTCCGGCCGGGTCTCGCGGATGATGCGCTCGACCTCGTCGCCGGTGCCGACCGGCACCGTCGACTTGGTGATCACCACCGTGAAGCCGTCGAGCGCGCGCGCGATCTCGCGGGCGGCGTCATAGACGAAGGACAGATCGGCATGGCCGTCGCCGCGCCGCGACGGCGTGCCGACCGCGATGAACACCGCATCAGCAGCCTTGACCGCGGCCGGCAGTCCGGTCGCGAACTTCAAGCGGCCGGCCTTGACGTTGTTGGCGACCAGATCGTCGAGCCCCGGCTCGTAGATCGGCATCTGGCCACGTTCGAGCGCGGCGATCTTGTCCGCGTCCTTGTCGACACAGGTCACCTCGTGACCGAAATCGGCAAAGCAAGCCCCGGAGACGAGGCCGACATAGCCGCTGCCGATCATGGCAATACGCATTTTTCGCCCGTTTTCAGC
>JAKAMD010000456.1 GCA_021823875.1 Pseudomonadota bacterium
CATCGACAGTTTCATGGTGGTGGTGTTCGGCGGCGTCGGGAACCTGTGGGGCACGCTGGTCGGCGCCTTCACGCTCGGCATCGCCAACAAGTTCCTCGAGCCGTTCGCCGGTGCGGTGCTCGGCAAGATCGCCATCCTGGTGATGATCATCCTGTTCATCCAGAAGCGCCCGCGCGGCATGTTCGCGCTCAAGGGCCGGGCAGTGGAGGCATGATGCGCGCCTTCCCGCTGACCCGTCTGATCGATCGTGCCGGCGTCGTCTTCCTGGTGCTGCTCGGCGCCTTCGCTATCGCCATTCCGGTGCTCAATCTCCTGGTGCCGGCAAGCTCTTCCTTTCACGTGACGACCTATCTGGTCACGCTGTTCGGCAAGTATCTCTGCTACGCGCTGCTGGCGCTCTCCATCGACCTGATCTGGGGCTTCGCCGGCATCCTCTCGCTCGGCCACGGCGCCTTCTTCGCGCTCGGCGGCTACGCCATGGGCATGTATCTGATGCGCCAGATCGGCACCCGCGGCGTCTATGGCGATCCGATCCTGCCCGATTTCATGGTGTTCCTGAATTGGAAGGCGCTGCCGGTCTATTGGTACGGCTTCCAACACTTCGCCTATGCGGCGCTGATGGTCCTCCTGGTGCCCGGGTTGCTCGCGTTCGTGTTCGGCTGGTTCGCCTTCCGCAGCCGCGTGACCGGCGTCTATCTGTCGATCATCACCCAGGCGATGACCTACGCCTTGCTGCTCGGGTTCTTCCGCAACGACTTCGGCTTCGGCGGCAACAACGGCCTCACCGACTTCAAGGATATCCTCGGCTTCAACGTGCGGGCAGAGACCACGCGCAACGCGCTGCTGGTCATGTCCTGCCTCGCTGTCGCCATCGGCTTCATTATCTGTCGCGCCATCGTCACCTCCAAGTTCGGCAAGGTGCTGGTGGCGGTGCGCGACGCGGAGGCGCGCACGCGCTTCCTCGGCTACCGGGTGGAGAACTACAAGCTGTTCGTGTTCGTGCTGTCGGCCTGCATGGCCGGCGTGGCCGGCGCGCTCTATGTGCCGCAGGTCGGCATCATCAACCCAAGCGAGTTTTCACCCGGCAATTCGATCGAGGCGGTGATCTGGGTGGCGGTCGGCGGCCGCGGCACGCTCACCGGCGCGGTGCTCGGCGCCATCCTGGTGAACTACGCCAAGACCTATTTCACCTCCGGCTTCCTGGCGCCCTATTGGCTGTTCATGCTGGGCGGGCTGTTCGTCGCGGTGACGCTGCTGCTGCCGCGCGGCATCGTCGGCACGCTCAAATGGGGGATGGCCAACCGCGCCGCCGCCAAGGCGGTGGCCGCCGAGGAAGGCGCCGACGCCGATCCCAAGGCCGAGGTCGTGCCGCAGACGGCAGCGGCGGAGTAGGGGGCACCTATGACGGAGCCGCACACCACTTCCGCGCTGCTTTATCTCGACGGCATCACCGTCTCGTTCGACGGCTTCAAGGCGCTCAATGAGTTGTCCTTCGTGATCGAGCCGGGCGAGATGCGCGCCATCATCGGCCCGAACGGCGCCGGCAAGACCACTATGATGGACGTGGTCACCGGCAAGACCCGGCCGGACGCCGGCGACGTGTTCTTCGAGGAGGGCGCCTACGATCTGTCCAAGCTCGACGAGACGCAGATCGCCGAGCTCGGCATCGGCCGCAAATTCCAGAAGCCGACCGTGTTCGAGATGCACACGGTGGAGGATAATCTGCAACTCGCCTTGAAGAACGACCGCCGCGTGCGGTCAACGCTGCTGTGGCAGTCCTCCGGCGACCAGGAAAAGCGCGTCGACGAAATTCTTGCGACCATCCGGCTCAGCAATTTGCGTTCGCGCGTGGCCGGCAGCCTGTCGCACGGCCAGAAGCAGTGGCTGGAGATCGGCATGCTGCTGGCGCAGGAGCCCAAACTATTGCTGGTCGACGAGCCGGTGGCCGGCATGACCGACACCGAGACCATGCAGACCGCCGAGTTGCTCAAGGAGATCAACCGCGACCGCACCGTGGTGGTGGTCGAGCACGACATGGCCTTCGTGCGCGAGCTCGGCGTCAAGGTCACCTGTCTGCACGAGGGCTCGGTGCTGGCGGAAGGCACCATCGACCAAGTATCCGAAAACGAACGTGTCGTGGAAGTGTATCTGGGACGCTGACCATGCTCGATGTGAACGCCATCGACCTTCACTACGGCGCGGCGCAGGCGCTGCGCGGCATCTCGCTTCATGCCGAGCCGGGCAAGGTCACTTGCGTGCTCGGACGCAACGGGGTCGGCAAGACCAGCCTGCTGCGCGCCATTGTCGGCCAGCATCCGGTCAGCAAAGGCGCCATCAGCTTGGAGGGCAAGGACATCACCAAGCTGTCGACCGTCGAGCGCGCCCGCCACGGCATTGCCATCGTGCCGCAGGGCCGCGAGATCTTCCCGCTGCTCACGGTCGAAGAAAATCTGGAGACGGGCTTTGCGCCACTGCCGCGCGATCAGCGCGACGTGCCGGATGACGTGTTCGCGCTGTTTCCGGTGTTGAACAACATGCTCAAGCGGCGCGGCGGTGATCTCTCTGGCGGCCAGCAGCAGCAATTGGCGATCGGCCGCGCGCTGGTCATGCGCCCGCGCCTGTTGCTGCTCGACGAGCCGACCGAAGGCATCCAGCCCTCGATCATCAAGGACATCGGCCGGGCGATTACCTATCTGCGCGGGCTCGGGCAGATGGCGATCGTGCTGGTCGAGCAGTATCTCGATTTCGCCAGCGAGCTGGGCGATTTCTTCGCGGTGATGGACCGCGGCGCGATCGTCTATTCGAGCGACAAGGCGAGCATGGACGAAGGCGCGCTCAAGCGCGCGATGGCGATTTGAACGATTTTTGTCATGCCCGGCCTTGTGCCGGGCATCCACGCCTTCATGATTGGCTGGGAGCCAAAGCGTGGATGGCCGGGACAAGCCCGGCCATGACAAGGGGAGGAAGCGCGTGCAATTCGTAGCTGCTGCCGCTCATCGCGACCGCACCTTTGCCGCCAACCGTGCGAACGGGCGCATTGCGCGCGCGG
>JAKAMD010000050.1 GCA_021823875.1 Pseudomonadota bacterium
GTCGGGCGCCTGTTCACCATCGAGCAGATGGTCACCGAGATGGGCTTCCACGCGGTGTTCATCGGCACCGGCGCCGGCTATCCGAGCTTCATGGGCATCCCGGGCGAATCGCTCAACGGCGTCTTGTCGGCCAACGAATTGCTCACCCGCTGCAACCTGATGCACGCCAGCGACTTCCCCAAGCACGACACGCCGCTGCAGCTCGGCCGCCGCGTCGCCGTGATCGGCGCCGGCAATACCGCGATGGACGCCATGCGCGTGTCGCTGCGGTTGGGCGCCGAGGAAGTGCACTGCATCTACCGCCGCACCAAGGCGGAGGCGCCGGCGCGCGCCGAGGAAATCCATCACGCCGAGGAAGAGGGCATCCAGTTCCACTGGCTGACCAGCCCGGTCGAATTGCTCGACGACGGCAAGAAAGGCGTGCGCGGCATGCGCTGCATCCGCATGGAGCTCGGCGAGCCGGACGATTCGGGCCGCCGCCGGCCGGTGCCGATGAAGGGCAGCGAATACGAGTTCGATTGCGAGACCGTGGTTTATGCCATCGGCACCAATGCCAATCCGATCCTCGGTCAGACATCGAAGCTCAAGCTCAACAAGCGCGGCTATATCGACACTGACGAGAACTTGGCGACCTCGATCATGGGCGTCTACGCCGGCGGCGACATCGTCACTGGCGCGGCCACCGTCATCGAGGCCATGGGCGCCGGCCGCAAGGCCGCAGCCAGCATGAAGCGCTATCTGGGTCTGCGCGATACCGACGTGGTCTATCGGCCCGAACAGCTCGGCGGCGACGGCAAGCTGTTCGGCATCGATCTCGGTGAACGCAACTATGCGCGGGTGCACGAGGCGCAAGTTTGACCCAGTGACAACGGTCAAAGCGACAAAGGCTTAAAGGACACCATGAGCACCACCACCCTTGAACGAGAGAGCAAGACCGCCAAGCCGTCGCCGCGCGCCCAGGGCGCCAAGAAAACGGTCGAGCTGAAGGAAACTATTATCGAAATCGTCAGCGACTCCGGCGAAGGCGCGCAGCGCTGCGGCCAGTCGCTGGCGCAGATCGCCGCCAAGATGGGCAACGGTGTCTGGACGGTCGAGATCATCCCGGCCGAAATTCAGCCGCCCGCGCGCAGCGTGGCTGGCGCCAGCGGCAACCGCGTGCGCATCGGTTCGGAGGCCATCACCAATGGTGGCGACGAGGCCGACCTGGTGGTCGCCTTCAACGAGCAGGTACTGCTCGGACGCGTGCGCGCCGGCGAGCTTAAGCCCGGCTGCATCATCCTGCTGGAAAGCATGTGGCGCAATGACCGCAATCCGGCCATCGCAGCCTCCTATGCGGCGACCTACGACGAGTTGGTGAAGGCCGGTTACAAGGTCTACGAAATTCCGATGGAGCAGGAATGCCGCAAGCTGGTCTCCGACCCGCGCCGCGGCAAGAACATGTTCGTCATGGGCATGTTGTGCAGCCTGTACAGCCTCGACCGCGATCTCGCGCGCGAGCAGATCGGCATCACCTTCGGCAAAAAGGACCAGAAGATCATCAAGACCAATACCGATCTTCTGGAGGCCGGCTGGGACTGGGCCGCGGCCAATCTCGATTTCCAGTTCTCGATCCCGGCCAAGCGCGCCACCGAGCCGCAGTTGGTCATCAACGGCAACACTTCGCTGGCGCTCGGCGTGCTGGCCTCGGGCATGGAAATCTGCGCCATGTATCCGATCACGCCGGCCACCTCGGTGTCGCATTATCTCAGCGACGTCTTTGAGCGGGTCGGCGGGCTGGTGCATCAGGCCGAGGACGAGATCGCGGCTTGCGCCTTCGCGGTCGGCGCCTCCTACGCCGGCAAATGCACGGTCACGGTGACCTCCGGTCCCGGCTATTCGCTCAAGCAGGAAGCCATCGGCCTCGCGGTCATGTGCGAGATCCCCCTGGTGGTGATCAATGTCCAGCGCGGCGGTCCTTCCACCGGCCAGCCGACCAAAGGCGAGCAGGGCGATCTGTTGACCTCCATATATGGCAGCCATGGCGATGCGCCCAAGGTGGTGATCGCGCCCTCGAGCATCGAGGACTGCTTCTATTCGGTGATCACCGCCCGCAAGATCGCCGAGACCTTCAACATGGTGGTGGTGGTGCTGTCGGACGCCAACCTCGCGACCGGCCAGCAGCCGTTCCCGCGGCCGCAGTTCAGCGAGGACTGGCTGGCCCCGCCCTACGACCAGAGTGAACTGCCCACAGGCGCCAAGCCCTATGACTGGGATGCCACTACCGGCCTCGCGCGCCGCTTCATCCCGGGCCAGCCGCACGGCATGCACACGCTCACGGGTCTCGCGCACGACCGCGACAGTCACGTCGCCTACGACCCGCTGATCAACGAAGAGGGACTGCGCCATCGCAGCCTCAAGCTCGCCGCCTTGCAGAAGACCCTGCTGCCGCCGAAGCTTTACGGCGACGAAAAGGGCGATCTCCTGGTGATCGGCTGGGGCAGCACCAAGGGCGCCATCGAGGAGGCGGTCGGCCGCTTGCGCGCCGAGGGCCTCAAGGTGTCGTCGATGCACCTGCAGTTCCTGCAGCCGATGGCCTCGGGTCTCAAGGAGATCATGCAGCGCTTCAAGAAGGTGATCACGATCGAGAGCAACTGGTCCGACGATCTCAAGGACCAGCTCATCGACGAGGAAAACCGCCGCTATTCGGCGCTGGCCATGATGCTGCGTGCCCGCACCCTGATCGACGTCGACTGCTGGAGCGAGGTGCGCGGGCGGCCGATCAAGCCCGGCATCGTGGCCGACGTGCTGCGCGCCAAATTGCAGAAATAGAGGTCGCGACCATGACGCTGGAAACCACCCACTGCCTGCTCCGCATGTACGAGGAGCATCACGCGCTGGAAGATTACCAGGGCGGCGTGCCGCGCTGGTGCAACGGCTGCGGCGACAACGCCATCCTGGCGGCGATGCAGCGGCTGTGCCGCGACAACGACCTCAGGCCGGAAAAGACCATGTTCGTCTCCGGCATCGGCTGCTCCAGCCGCCTGCCGCACTACATGAAGACCTACGGCTTCCACGGCATCCATGGCCGCGCGCTGCCGGTGGCCGAGGGCATCAAGATGGCCCGGCCCGACCTCAACGTCTTCGTCAACACCGGCGACGGCGACTGCTGCAGTATCGGTGCGGCGCACTGGATCCATGCCATTCGCTACAACATGAACATGGTCGTGGTGCTGCACGACAACCACGTCTACGGCCTGACCAAGAAGCAGGCTTCGCCGACCTCGCCGCGGGGCCTCAAGAGCAACACGACGCCGCGCGGCGCCTATCTCGAGGCGCTCAATCCGCTCACCGTCACGCTCGGCATCCAGAACGTCTCCTTCGTGGCGCAAGCGGTCGATTGGATCCCCGAGGTGCTCTACGATATCTTCAGCGCCGCCTTCCACCATCGCGGCCTGTCGTTCGTGCGCGTGCTGCAGCGCTGCCCGGAATTCCTGCCCAAGATGTTCGATCCGTGGCTGCAGGATCCGCAGAAGACCATGCTGCTGACCCATGAGAAGGGTCTGAAGCTGAGCGCCAACCTGGCCAAGGTCTACAAGAACCAGCGTCAGCACGACCCGCTCGATCTTAACGCGGCGCGCGAGATCGCTTCCATCGACGATCCGATCCCGGTCGGCATTCTCTATCAGAATCCGGAAGTGCCCTGTTACGAGGACCTGCGCCATGCCGGTCAGTTCCGCACCTCCGACTATGTGAAAGCCGGGTTGGAGAAGGAATTCGACAAATACACGGTGTGGCCGTCCGACCAGGATGAATCGAAGCCGGCGGCCTAGTGCCGCCGCGGCGCCAGAACGCGACCGCGAGCATAGCGGAGCTGCAGACGATGCATATGAATGTGGATGTTGAGGGCCAAATGGTCGATCCGCTGATCTTCTATCTGACCGGCAAGCAACCGGACAGCGGCAAGAAGGCGTTCGCCAACAAGCGGCCGGCGCTGCTGGCGGCTTATAACGACCTGACTCGGCTACGTTACGACTTTCCGCTGGTGCTGATCGACGGCAAGGTCGCGGGAGCTCCGGTGCGCTCGTTGTCCGTGCTGATCGACGACCTCCTTCAGAAGGTCGCCCCTCCCGGCATGGAAAGCGAGCAGCTGCGCAAGATGATCCTGCGCATCGAGCGCGAAATCCGCACGATGTCGGCGGCGGGCGAAAGCGGCCTGTTGTCGGAACTGTGGGACAAGGTGGCCGCGAAGCTCGAACAGGCCGATGCCTCGTTCGGCAAGCAGGTCCGCATCGCACGCGCCGCGCTCGAGGTCGACGGCCAAGTGATCGACTGCAATGTCGACACGGCGAAATATTTCATTATGCACCTGTGGTCGGCGGTGCAGGAGGAGAAGGCGCGCCAATTCCGCGCCACCGTGAGCCGGCTCGCGGTCAAGCTCGCCGATATTCTGCGCGCCGATTATCTGCGCTCGCCGGCCGGGCTCAGCGCGGAAAGCCTGCGGGCGGGGATCGGGCCGACGCATCGGGGGCTGATCGACTTTGCCGCCATGTCGGCCCTGCTGCCGAAAGCATCCAAGGGCGAGGGTTTGTCCGAGGCGCGCCGTCATCGCATCGAATCGGCGCTGGCCATCCTGAAGGGTCAACGTTTCTTCGCCGCCGCCAGCGGGCAGCCGCGGCCGGACGAGGTCGAACCTTACTCGTTCCGTTTCGACAAATGCGCCGATGCGCTGGCCGCCTACAAGGCCCGGCTGCCGGAATTGGTCGAGTTGGTGAAGGCGATGGCGATCGCCGAGCTCGAGATCGACAACGCCTATGCCGAAGCCAAGCATGACGTCATCTTCGCCGGCTTCGACGCCGGCTCGCTCAGCCCGCAGGATACGGCGCTATTCCCCGACTATGTCGTCAGCATGGGCGACGGCAACGGCGCGCTCGACAATGCCGCGGTGATGTCGGCGCTGTCGTCCGGCGTGCCGTTGAAGGTCCTGGTGAATATCGACGACATCGTCGAAGAGGGGCCCAGCGGCGTGGGCTATTCCGCCTCCGGTCTGCGCAATGTGCAGCTCGCCAATGTCGCCGCGGGACTGGGCGAAGTCTTCGTGCTGCAATCGGTGAGTTCGAATCTTGGCCAGTTGCGCGATCGCATCATGCGCGGGCTCGAATTCAACGGGCCGGCCTTGTTCTCGGTGTTCGGCGGCGTGCAAGCGAAGGGCGCCGCGTTGCCGGCCTATCTCAGCGCGGCGGCGGCCATGCAATCGCGCGCCTTCCCGGCCTTCAGCTACGATCCGTCCGCGGGCCCCGACATGGCGTCGCGTTTTTCGCTCGAGAACAATCCGCAAGTCGAGGCCGACTGGACCGCCGAGGCCTTCGACTACGCCGATGGCAACCTGCAACGGATCCGGCAGGAGGTCGCCTTCACCTTGGTCGATTTCCTGGTCTGCGATTCGCGCTATCACCACCACTTCGTCAAGCCGCCGCGCAGCCTGGCGCAAGAACGCATGGTGCCGGTGGCGCAATGGCTCGCCCGGGCGCCCAACGAGTCCGGCGACAATGTTCCCTACGTGCTGGTCACCGGCAGCGACAGCGTGCTCTCGCGCGTGATCGTCGACGAGCGGACGATCAGCGCCGCGCGCCGTTGCCGCGACAATTGGCACCGGTTGCAGGAGCTCGGCGGCGTGCACAACTCGTTCGCCGCACGACTGCTCGCCCGCGAGAAGCAGGTTTGGGAAGAGCAGAAGCAGCAGGAGATCGCCAGCCTGAAGCCGACGGCATCCGCGGCGGCTCCCGCGACGGCGGCACCGGCCGCGGCAGCGCCGGCAGCCGCGCCCGCGGCGGCACCGGAAGCGGCGGCGGAACCGGCGCGCTCGCCCGACGAGGCCTATATCGAGACCGAGCGTTGCTCGAGCTGCAACGAGTGCACGCTGCTCAACGACCGCATGTTCAAGTACAACGAGAACAAGCAGGCCTTTATCGCCGACATCAAAGCCGGCACCTACGCTCAGTTGGTCGAGGCGGCGGAAAGTTGCCAGCTTGGCATCATTCACCCCGGCAAGCCGATCAATCCGAACGAGCCTGGCCTCGACGAGCTGATGAAGCGGGCGGAGCCGTTCCAGTAGTTTACGTGCTGCCGGGAGGGGAGCGATGTGAGCGGGTTTCACGCCGCGATAGTCGGCGGGGCCCGCTCATCTTTTTCAGGCGCCGATGATGGTTTCGGCATGTCCCGCGCTTGCATCCACGCAACGATTCTCGGCCAGTGGTTGCTGAGCGTGTCGTGCCCCATGAATAGACCGAGATGGCGGCAGGGCGCCAGCGTCCGGCCGATCTTGTGCGGCGGCGTGCCGACCAGGCGAGCGGCGGCGAAAAGCTGGTCCGGCGCCACCAGTTCGTCATCGCGCGCCGCCAGCAGATAGAGCGGAATGCGGACCTCTTTCAGATCGATGGTCTGGCCGAGCGCGACGAATTCGCCGCCGGCCAGCGCATTGCGCTTGTAGAGCTTGTTCACGACTTCGAGGTAATAGGTGCCGGGCAGATCGAAGGTCCAGGCGTTCCACGCATTGAATGCGGCCGCCAGCCCGGCGAAAGCCGGCGAGTCGATCGCTTCCGGCATTTGCAACATGGCATGAATTTGTTCGCGATCGACGGGCTGCAGGCTCCAGAATTGTGCGATTCGGTGGCCAAGCACGCGGCCGTCGCCGAGCATCACCAGTTCTTCGAACAGCGCCAACGGATTCGACTGCGCCAGCATCGACAGGGGCGAGGAGGCCGCGCCGATATCGATGGGCGCGCCGGCGATCACCAGCTTGCGCACCTTGCCGGGGAAACGTGCGGCATAAAGCAGCGCCAGCCAGCCACCCTGACAAAGGCCGATGAGATCGACGCTGCCCCCGATCCGGTCGACCAGGACGTTGAGATCGGCAAGATAGTCATCGATGCCGCGGAAGCGCATTTCGGGTGTCGCCGAACGCCAGTCGGCGACGAATAGCCGGCGCAGTCCGGCCGCACGCAACGCCGCCACCAGGCTATGTCCGGGCGCCAGATCGGCCAAGACGGCGCCGTGCAGCGCAAAAGGCGCGCAGAGCAGCGTGACCGGTCCCGCGGGATCGATGCTGAAATCGCGCAAGCGAACCGACTTCAAGTCGAGCGCGATGGTATTTTCGGTCGTAAAGGGTGGCTCGGGCACCGGGCGCCCGTCTTCGGCGCCAATCGCAAGCCCGGTGCATTGACGGGCGATCAATCCGGCAGTGTCGCGCGCTGCGGCGGCCGCCAATGCCGGCCATAAGAAAGCGAGCCATTGTATCGGGCGGCCCCCTGACTCATACATGATGCGGGCCTTATTGTTGTCGCGTCTTAGACGCGGTTGGCCGAAGCTGCAATTCGAATGCGGCAAAGCAACAAATAGCGCTCGCCCAAAGCAATATGCCGGCTGAGGTCGACAACTAATCAATTATTTTCGCTAGCGCTTAGAGCGCCAATCCGCATTGAGCCATGTCAATGAGTGCCGCTGGGACGGGCGTGAAATGGAACCAATTCGGCCCTCAGTCTTTGAGAGGTCGCAAGAGGCAAATAAAAATGGAGAGTGGCCATGCAGACCCCCGTCGAAATCGATTTCCAAGGAATGGAAGCGAAGCCGGAACTGCGCAGCGCCATCGATAAGCAAATCGCTCAGCTCGAGGAACGCTGCGGCCGCGTCACTGCCGGCCGCATCGTATTGAAAGGGCCCGGCGCCCGGCACCGCACCGGCGGGCTCTACGAGATCAACATTCGCCTGTCGCTGCCCGATGGCCGCGAAGTGAACATCGCCCGCACGCCGCAAGACGATGAGCGCCATGCCGATCTGAACTATGCGCTCAATGACGCCTTCAAACGCGCGCGCCGCCAGTTGCAGGATCAGGTGCGCAAGCTGCAAGGGCAAATCAAACAGCATGAAGCACCGCCGATCGCGACGGTGGCGCGGCTCGACCCGTCCGGCGATTTCGGTTTCCTGGAAGCCGACGACGGCCATGAGGTCTATTTCCACCGCAACAGCGTGATCGACGACGGCTTCGCCCGCTTGAACGTCGGTTCCCGCGTCACCTTTGTCGAGACCAAGGGCGACAAGGGCCCGCAGGCGAGCACGGTCAAGCCGATGGGGAAGCACAGCTTGAAAGTATGAGTGGAAGCGCAATCGTCTGTTCTATTCTCGCTGTGTGAGAACGGGTCAATTCTCGCACTATGGGAATTGTACTTGCCGGGCCGTGCGCGGGCGGCGCGAGCGCTGATTTTAGTTTATAATGATTAGCACATTTGGTCGGGAAGACGGTCTTGCCGTATCGACCGCCTGCACGGCGCAGATGGCGCCGATGCCTATTCCAGAACGCAACTTTGAGAACGCGACCATGAACATCAACGTGCAACAGCAAAACCATATCGATCGCGCAGGTGACGACACGCAGGTCTTCAAGAGCGTCTGCCGCAGTTGTCACGGTGGTTGCGGCGCGCTGCTGCATGTGCGCGAGGGCAAGCTCGTCAAGGTCGAGGGCGATCGCGCCTCACCGCTCAATCACGGCCGCCTGTGCCCGATCGGCCTTTCCACCGTCGATCTGGTCAATCATCCCGACCGTCTGCAATACCCGAAGCGCCGGCGCGGACCGCGCGGCTCCGGCGACTGGCAACGCATTAGCTGGGACGAGGCGCTCGACGAGATTTCCGAGCGCGTGCTGGCGATCCGCGACAAATTCGGCCCGGAGGCGATCGCACTCGGTACCGGCACCGGCCGCCACCACATCCGTTGGGTCTCGCGCTTCGGCCACGCGCTCGGCACGCCCAATTGGAGCGAGCCAGGTTTCGCGCAATGCTTCCATCCTCGCGTCAACACCTCGATCCTCACCTTCGGCGATTTCCCGGTCAGTGATTTCACCAGCGGCACGCCGCCGGCATGCATCCTCTATTGGGGCCATAATCCGGTGTTTTCCGGTCCCGACGGCGAGACGCGCTTCAATGTGCTGGAGGCGCTGGAGCACAATCCGCGGATCATCGTGGTTGATCCGCGCCGCACCGGGCTGGCCGAAAAGGCCGAGATCTGGCTGCAACTGCGGCCGGGCAGCGACGACGCGCTGGCGCTCGCCATGCTCAACGTTGTCATCGGCGAGAAGCTTTATGACGAGCCTTTCGTCACGCAATGGACGCACGGCTTCGAGGCGCTGCGCGAGCATGTGAAGCAATTCACGCCGGAATGGGCGGAGCCGATCACCTGGGTTTCGGCCGACAAGATCCGCGCCGCCGCGCGCCTGTTCGCGCGCACCAAGCCGGCGATGATGGAATGGGGCTGCGCCATCGAGCACACGCCGAAATGCATTCAGACCATCCGCGCGATCTCGATGCTGCCC
This sequence comes from Pseudomonadota bacterium, assembly GCA_021823875.1. Taxonomy (GTDB): domain Bacteria; phylum Pseudomonadota; class Alphaproteobacteria; order Rhizobiales; family Xanthobacteraceae; genus Pseudolabrys. The sequence continues at coordinate 9,341 of JAKAMD010000050.1, forward strand.
GCGCTCACCGCCAATGTCGACGTGCCGGGTGGCTGGGTGTTCGGCATGCACGGGCTCGGCCGCTTCCCGAGCCTGATCGAGAACCTGACGCCGGAAGTCAATGCCAAGCGGCTGGGCGCCGACCGCTTCAAGCTTTTGGGCGGGGAGGGCGCCGATCTGCCGGCGGCGCACATCCCGACGCTGCTGCAGGCGATGCGCGAGGGCAAGCCCTATCCGGTCAAGGCCTTCCTGGTGTTCGGCAACAACACGCTCACCACTTATGCCAACACCTCGCTGGTCTATGAATCGCTGATGAAGCTCGACTTCATGGTCTGTGCCGACCTGTTCATGACGCCGACCGCCGAGCTCGCCGATATTGTGCTGCCGGCCGCGGCCTGGTCGGAACTCGACCAACTCGCCGGCCTGCCGACGGTCGCCGCCAATGTGGTGCTGGCGCAGCAGAAGGCGGTGCAGATCGGCGAGTGCAAACCGGACGAGGAGATTTTCGTCGAGCTGGCGCGGCGCATGAAACTGCCGGTCGGCACCGAATCGGTGAAAGAGGTGCTCGACGCGCAGCTTGCTGCCGGCGGCCTGAGGATGACGTTCGACCAGCTCAAGCAGGACGGCTTCTACAAAGTTCCGTTCAAGCCGCGCAAATACGAGGAGAAGGGTTTTCGTACGCCGACCGGCAAGATCGAACTTTATTCCACGCGCTTCGAGCAGATGGGCTACGCGCCGCTGCCCTATTACGAAGAGCCGCCGGAAAGCCCGCTCGCCGCACCGGAGGTGGCGAAGGACTATCCGCTGGTGCTGACCTCGGGCGGGCGCATTCCGTTCTTCTTCAATTCGGAACACCGGCAGATCGACAAGCTGCGGCGGGCGCATCGCGATCCGATCGCCGAGATCCATCCCGACACGGCCAAGCGCTATGGCATCGTCAAGGGTGACTGGATGTGGATCGAGACGCGGCGCGGCGGCATGCGCCAGAAGGCCAAGATCACTGACGGCATCGATCCGCGCGTCATCCATGTCCAGCACGGCTGGTGGTTCCCCGACCAGCCGGCGCCGCAATACGGCGTCTGGCAGTCCAACGCCAACCTGCTGACCGACAACGGGCCGCCCTACGACCCCGCCATGGGCACCTATCAGCTGCGCGCCTTGCTTTGCCGGGTGGCCAAAGCTCCGCCCGTCGCCTGAAGCCGCATAGAACCAAGGGTTTAGACGAAATTCTCATAATATAGGAATTACGCAGAAATTTTTGACAGAAATTCCCAATCGTGATTTTTTTGTTGCCAAGGAAACGCGATCCAAGGCGACAAAAAAGGCGGCGGCAGGCGCTCTTAAACGGCCTGACATGCGGGGCGCCGCGCCGAAGACGGGCTATGAGCAGCGCGGACAAAGTCCTGAGCGTGCTCGCGCTGTTTTCAGCGGAGCGCTCGGTGTGGTCGGCGGAAGACGCCGCGACGCAACTCAATGTGTCGCTCTCCACCGCCTACCGTTATTTCAATTCGCTGGTTTCCTGCGGCCTGCTCGACCGCATCTATCGCAATCACTACGTGCTCGGGCCGGCGATCATCGAGCACGATTGGCAGATCCGCATGGCCGACCCGGTGCTCGCGGTCGCCAAGCCGATCATGCTCGATCTGCTGCGCAGCTGCGACGGCTCCGCTACCGTGCTGTTGTGCCGGCTGTACCGACAGCGCGTGATGTGCATCCACCAGGAAACCAATCATTACGAGCATCCGGTCTCGTCCTACGAGCGCGGCCGGCCGCGCCCGATGCTGCGCGGCGCCACCTCCAAGATCATTCTCGCCTACTTGCCGACGCGCACGCTGGCCAATCTGTGGCGCGACTATCCGAAGGAAATCGCAGCGACCGGCCTCGGCGCCAGTTTCGAGGATTTCAAGGCGACGCTGAAGGTGCTGCGCCGCAACGGCTTCTGCGTCAGCCGCGGCGAGGTCGATCACGGCCGCATCGGCATCGCGGCGCCGATCTTCGATGCGCATGACCGCATCGTCGGCAGTCTCAGCATCGTTCTTTATTCGGCGGAGACCAGCGACCGCAGCATCAACCGGCTGGCGGCGCTGGTGGTGGCGGCGGCGCGCGAGGTCGTATGGACCGGTCGCACCGAGCAGACTGCCCATGTCGGTAATACGGTCGAAGCGGCAGCACAGCGAAAAGCGCTCTGAGCGGGGAGAAGAACAATGTCAATGGCGACCGTGAAACTGTCGGGGATCCTGTTCGCTCTGGCGCAGGCGCTGAAATATGTCGCGCGCAAGCAACCGGAATTCCGCGCCCGCCTCAAGGAGCGCAATCTGGTCGCGCAGATCCTGGCGCGCGACGAAGGAACCGGCCGCTGGTTCGAAATCCGCGACGGCAAGATCACTTCGCGCGCCGGCATGCACGCCAAGCCCGATATCAAGCTTCTGTTCAAGAACGCCACCATCGCCGGCTCGCTGCTGACGCCGCCGATCAATTGGCTCAACCAGATCAACGCGCAGAAGGATTTCGTGCTGTCGGTCGAGGGCACCGAAGACCTAACCAACTGGTTCGCGCAAACGCTCATGGCCATGCAGACGGCGCATTGGAAGTTCGGCACGCCAATGCCGGACGGCTCGATGCGCTATTGCAACATGGCTAATGGTGGGCCGCTCTTCGTTTACGTCAAGGACGGCAAGATCATCCGCACCACGCCGATCGATTTCGACGAAACCGACGCGCAGCCGTGGACCATCGAAGCGCGCGGCATGAAATTCACGCCGCCGCGCAAGACCACGCTGGCGCCGCACGGGACGATCAGCCGCTCGACCATTTATTCGCCCGACCGCGTGCTCTACCCGATGAAACGCGTTGACTTCGATCCTAAGGGCGAGCGCAACGCGCAGAATCGCGGCAAGTCGAAATATGTCAGGATCAGCTGGGACGAAGCGCTCGATCTGGTCGCCAGCGAAATCCAGCGCGTGAAGCACGATCATGGCCCCGGCGCCATGACGGTTTCGCACGGCTCGCATCATACCTGGGGTCACATCGGCTATTACCTCAGCGCGCTTTATCGCTTCGCCAATGCCGTCGGCCACACGCCGGTGCACCACAACCCGGACAGTTGGGAAGGCTGGTATTGGGGCGCCAGCCATCACTGGGGCTATACGATGCGCGTTGGCCAGTGCGAGACCTACGGCACGGTCGAGGACTGCATGCAGAACGCCGAGATGATCGTGTTCTGGTCGGCCGATCCGGACACCAACAGCGGTTCCTATGGCGCGCAGGAAGGCGTCGTCCGCCGGCAATGGCTGAAGAAGCTCGGCATCAAGGTCGTCCACATCGATCCGGCCTTCAATTCGTCGGCGCAGGCCTTGCCCGGCAAGTGGATATGCCCGAAACCGACGACGTCGCCCGCGCTCGCGCTGGCGATCGCCTATGTCTGGATCAAGGAAGGGCTCTACGACAAGGAATACGTGGCGACGCGCACGGTCGGCTTCGATGCCTGGAAAGCCTACGTCATGGGCGAAAGCGATGGCGTGCCCAAGACGCCGGAATGGCAGGAGAAGGAAACCGGCGTACCGGCCAAGGACGTGCGGGCCTTGGCGCGTGAATGGGGCTCTAAGCGCACGTATCTCGGCTGCGGCGGCTGGGGTAACGGCCATGGCGGCGCCTGCCGCAACCAGACCGGCATCCAATGGGCGCGCACCATGGTGTGCCTCATCGCCATGCAGGGTCTCGGCAAGCCGGGGATCAACATGGGCAACCTGCAATGGGGTTCCCCGGTCGATCTCAATTTCTTCTTCCCGGGCTATGCCGACGGCGGCATGTCGGGCGATATCGAAAAGACCGCGATGGCCGTCGAGCTGTTCCAGCGCATGCCGCAGCTCCCGACCGTCAACACGCCGCAGCAGCGCATTCCGCGGCTCTATCTGCCGGAGGCGATCCTCGAAGGCAAAGCCGACGGCGGCTACCCGTGGAGCGGCAAGTCGATCGAAATCCAGTTCGCCAAGTTTGGCTATCCGGCCGCCGGCCATGCGCCGGTGCGCATGATGTTCAAATACGGCGGGTCGCTGATCGCGACCATGAACAACACCAACCGCCACGTGAAGATGTTCCAGTCGCCCAATCTGGAATTCATCGTCAGCCAGGCGATATGGTTCGAGGGCGACACCAAGTTCGCCGACGTGATCCTGCCGGCCTGCACCAA
>JAKAMD010000457.1 GCA_021823875.1 Pseudomonadota bacterium
GGCTGGAGGAACTGATTCACCAGGGCAAGGGCCACGAGGAGGACGACGACGCCGATACCTATCAGATGGTGACCCGTCTCACAGACGTCTCGGACAGCGTGGACTAGCCATGCTGTGGGCGACACGCACATGGGCCGAGCTGCCCAAGGATCTGGCCGCCACGGAGCTGGCCGCCATTCTGCCGGTCGGCGCGACCGAGCAGCATGGGCCGCATATGGGCTGCGGCATGGATACCGTCTTGGCTGATCGTTTGTGCGCGGAAGTGGCCGCGCGCACCCATGTGCCGATGCTGCCCACGATCCCCTATGGCTGCTCGCTCGGCCACAGCCGGCGCTGGCCGGGCACCATCCCGTTGCAGCCGGCGACCCTGATGACGCTGGTCAAGGAAGTGGGCGAGGGCGCCTATTTTTCGGGCGTGCGGCGGCTGTTCATCGTCAATACCCACGTCACCAACGCGGCGCCGCTGCGCTGCGCGCTGGAAATGCTGCGCGCCGCGCACGACGACCTGATGGTGGCGCTGTTCAATTCGGCGCAATTGAGCGCGCGCGTGCGTGACGTGCATTTTGCCGATGCCGAGGACTGGCACGCCAACAATGCCGAGACCTCGCTGATGTTGGCAACCGCGCCGGAGATGGTGCGGTCCGACCTCATGAGCGATGCCGACGATCCGGACCGGACGCAGGGGCTCATCTTCGCCCATCCGGTGAACCGCACCAGCAAGAACGGCGTCACCGGCAAGCCGAGCGAGGCCAATGCCGCCAACGGGCGGCTCTGGTTCGAATGGATGGTGCAGGACTTGAGCGCGCTGGTGATGCGCGGCCTCACCGAAACGCCGCCGCTCGATCATTCCTACTTCGAAACCGTTCAAGCCTGAGAGGTCAGTCAACCCATGCTCGCGCCCTACACCATCAAGCAGACGCAGGAGACGTTGCGCGCCAAGGGCGTGAAATATTGTATCGGCGCCTATGTCGACATCCACGGCGTACCGAAAGGCAAGGTGGTGCCGATCGACCATCTCGAGCACATGGCGCACGGCTCTGAGCTCTACACCGGCTACGCGCTGGACGGGCTCGGGCAAATGCCGAACGACGACGAGATCGCCTCGGTGCCCGATCTCGCCCGCGCCATCCAATTGCCGTGGGAGCCAAAGCTCGCCTGGATGCCGGCCGACAACACCTTCAAGGGCGCGCCCTATCCGCTCAACACGCGTGTGGCGTTGAAGAACGTGCTGGCGGAAGCCGCCAAGATGGGCTTCGGCTTCAATCTCGGTATCGAGTGCGAAGTGTTCGTGCTGCGCAAGAACGACGACGGCACGCTCAGCGTACCCAATCCGGACGACAAGCTGACCAAGCCCTGCTACGACCTGCGCCCGTTCCTCGACAATTTCCGCTGGCTCGACAGGGTGGCGAGCTGCATCAACGAACTCGGCTGGGACCTCTACTCGTTTGATCACGAGGACGCCAACGGGCAATACGAATTCGATTTCAAATACGCCGATGCGCTGACTACCTGCGACCGGCTGACCTTCTTCCGCTACATGACCAAGCACTACGCCAAGGAAGAGGGCCTTCTGGCGACCATGATGCCCAAGCCTTTTGCCGACAAGACCGGCAACGGCGCGCATTTCAACATGTCGCTTTCCGATCTCGCCAGCGGGCACAATGCTTTCGCGTGTGATCCGGCCGACGACCCGCGCGGGCTGGGCCTCACCGAAACCGGCTATCATTTCATCGGCGGCATCCTGAAGCACGGCTGCGCGCTGTGCGCGGCCTTCGCGCCGACGGTGAACAGCTACAAGCGGCTCGTGCGCCAGGGTGCCATGAGCTATTTCACCTGGGCGCCGGTGTTCAACTCCTACGGCTCCAACAACCGCACCAATTCGGTGCGGGTGCCGATGGGCGGCGGCCGCTGCGAATCCCGCAATGCCGACGGCGCGGTCAATCCCTATCTCGCCGCCACGCTGGCGCTCGCCGCCGGTCTCGACGGCGTGCGCAACAAGATCGATCCCGGCGATCCCAACGAGGACAATCTCTACACCATCTCCGAGGCCGAGCGACGCGCGCGCGGCATCCACTTCCTGCCGCAGACCTTGCAGGAGGCGGTCACTGCCTTCGCCGAGGATGAACTGGTCGAAGCGACACTCGGCAAGGAGCTGCGCGACGAATTCGTCAAGTACAAGACGGTGGAATGGGAGAGCTATCACCTGACGGTGAGCCAGTGGGAAGTCGAACGCTACAGCCATTTGTTCTAGCGCATGATCCCGAAAAGTGGGTACCGGTTTTCGGAAAAGATCATGCGCACACGAAGGGGAGAGCCGGGATCATGAGCGTCGTCGCAAACAACAATCGACAGCCGGTGAGCCGGATCAGCATATCGCTGCCGGAGCCGCTGCTGAGCGATCTCGACCGCATGGTGGAAGCGCGCGGTTTCGCGAGCCGCTCGCACGCAGTCAACGACATGCTGCACCAGTTCCTGGTCGAACATAAGAACACCATCGGCGACGACGTCATGGTGGGCGTCATCACGCTGCTCTACAACAATTCGGTGCCCGGCCTGCAGAAACAGCTCGCCGACCTGCAGGTGCGCTATATCGACGAGGTGATCACCTCGCTGCATGTCCATTTGATGCACAACCAGACCATGGAGGCCGTGCTGGTGCAGGGGCCGGCCCGCAAACTGGAAATGATCGCCGATCAGATGATTTCCCGCCGCGGCGTCATCTCCGGAAAGATGCATCTCGCCGCCGCTCTGATCCCGCAACTGCATCCCTTTATCGACGGAACACAGCAAGCAAAAGGAGCCAACTAATGCCGGAACCGTTCACGCGCAGGTCGCGCAAGGCAGGGCTGATCGCGCCGCCCGAGCGCGTGCGCCGCCACCATCCCGATTTCGACCGTATGCAGACGCAAGGCTGGAAGGCGCTCGACGCCGAAGGCAAGCTGTCGGAAGCCGGCTGGCGCAAGGAGCAGCAATGGGCGCTCGACATGGGGCTGCCCGGCGCCGACAGCCTGACCGACAAGTCGATCCCG
>JAKAMD010000458.1 GCA_021823875.1 Pseudomonadota bacterium
CTCGCGCACGCGCTTGGGTGTGTACATCTCCGCGGGCAGCGTGATGGCACCTCGGCTGGTGATGGTGACAGTGACTTTCATCTGTTGCGGTGCAGCATAATTACCGCAAAGTGCGGCGGATGCACCCTCAGGCATATGCTGGTTCATAAATTTGCAATAATATACACGGAGGCTAGATAAATACGTCTATTTGCAAACTTGCAATTAGTTTAATAATAATGTAATTTACACTTTATGGATGTGCGAAATACAGGAAAATTAAACCAACTCCACCGCCTGCTTCCAGAAGGCTGGGTGGCGCCAGCGCATTGGCTTGCCGCGCACAATTACACTCACAACCAGCTCTCGCAGTACAAAGGCCACTGGCTCGATTCGCCCGCCCATGGCGCCTACGTGCACCCCGGATCGAAGCCGAAATGGCAGCAGGTCGTTGTGTCACTTCAGCGATTGGAAGCATTGCCGCTGCACGTCGGTGGCCGCACTGCGCTGGTCCATCGCGGCCTTGCGCATTACGTGCGCTTGGGCGAGCCGGAACCAATCCATCTCTACGGTCCGGCGGGACTGCCGGGGTGGGCGAGAAAGTTTCCGCTGAAGGAGAAACTCATCACCCATCCCGATGCGATGTTCGGCTCGCTGCCGCGCCTGTACCGCGATGAAACCGGCAATTTTGTGGATGACGACGGCAAGCCCTCGCCCGACAGCATCGTGGCCGATAGCGGGCTTTCGGAATTCACCTGGGGAAGCTGGGACTGGACGCTCACTTACTCGACGGAAGAGCGTGCGATCCTGGAGGTGTTGCAGGATGTGCCGCAACGCGAGTCGGTGTACGAGGCGGATGCGCTGATCGGCGGACTTGCCAACCTGCGTCCGGCGCGCCTCGGGCATCTGCTAGCGCATTGTGGCAGCGTGAAGGTGAAACGGCTTTTTCTCGCGCTCGCGGAACGTCACAAGCATGCGTGGTTCGCGCGCCTCGATCTCGCCAAAGTCGATCTTGGCAAAGGCAAGCGCATGCTGGTCCCCGGAGGCCGCCTGCACCCGAAATACCAGATTACGCTGCCCGTCGATCTGGATGATCACGCCCGATAATCCGTACTATCGGCAGGTTCAGCTGCTGGTGCGCGTGCTGCCTGCGGTTGCAGCCGAGGGGTGTTTCGCGCTCAAAGGAGGCACGGCGATCAATCTTTTCGTGCGCGATCTGCCGCGATTGTCGGTCGATATCGATCTCGCCTTTCTTCCGATCACCGAGTTCGATGTCGCGCGGCGGCAGATCAGCGAGGCGCTGGGCCGCATTCGCGATCGGCTTGTGGGTGCGTCACCCGAGTACAGGATCACGACTGGAACGAACGATCGCAGCGGGTTTTTCGACACGTTGAATGTGTCCGATGCCGCGGCGCAGATAAAGATCGAGGTCAATCCGGTTCTGCGAGGCAGCCTGGACGAACCCGTGGTGATGACCGTGCGCGCGGCGGTTGAAGAGATCTTCGGCTTCGCCGAGGTCAAGGCCCTGTCGTTCGCAGATCTATACGGCGGCAAGCTGATGGCTGCGATCGACCGGCAGCATCCGCGCGACCTGTACGACGTCAAGTTGTTGCTGGAAAACGAGGGCATGAGCGATGCGCTGTTCCGGTCGTTCTTCGTGTACCTGATCGGGCACAAGGGCTCGCTGGCCGATTCTCTGGAACCGAACAGAAAAGACATCCGCAAAGTCTACGAAGATCACTTCAGGGGTATGACTGCCGAGCCCGTGAGCATTGAGGAACTCGAGCAGACACGCGAGCGACTGATCGATGAAATACACGGACGATTGGGCGAGCGCGATAAACAGTTCTTGCTGTCGATGAAGCGAGGCGAACCGGACTGGGATTTGCTGGCTCTGGGCCGGGCGCAAGAGCTTCCCGCCGTCAAGTGGAAGCTTCACAACCTGCGCCGCATGCCCGCCGCCGATCGCGAACGGGCGATCGAGCGCCTTCTGCTTGTGCTGGAGCGCATCTGAGGGAAGCAAGTAACGGCGGCCGCCGCGCCCTCTGATTGAGGTCGCAATTTGCGACCTCAAAGCCGCCAATCGGCCGGAAGCCAGTAAAGACGCGGAGTTTCAGGCATCACCCCCTTGCGTCGGCAAGGCCTAATGGAAATCCCGCGAGCTGGTCGCCAGTCGGCCCAGCAATTCGCTGTGATCGACGAGCCGTCTCGCGATCACGTGCACCACTTCGCCTTCGCGCTCTACCGAGCCATATACCGCCATCAGTTGCGCGCCGAGCAGTTCGCGCCGCTGGCGCTCGCCCAGGTCGCGCCAGACGATGACATTGACACAGCCGGTTTCATCTTCGAGTGTCACGAACACCACGCCCGAGCTGGTGTCGGGGCGCTGCCTGCCGATGACGATGCCGGCAGTGCGCACGGCGCTGCCGTGCGGCAGGCGGCGGACTTCTGCTGCGGCGGCAAGGCGCATGCGCGCGAGGCGCGAGCGTAGCAGCGCCAACGGGTGCCGGCCGAGGGTGAGTCCGAGGCTCGCATAATCATCGACGAGGCTTTCGCCTTCGCTGGGCGCGCGCAATGGCGGATCGGTTTCATGGACCGGTGCCTCCGCTAGCAGATGCGATGCAGTATCTATGCCGGCGACCTGCCAGTAGGCGTGCCGGCGGTGGCCCGCGATGCGCGCCAGCGCGTTCGCCGCCGCGAGGCATTTGAGTTCGCGCCGGTCGAGCTGCGCGCGGCGCATCAGCTCCTCGACCGAAGCGAATGCGCCCTGCGCGCGCGCCTGCGCAATGCGCTCGCCTCCGGCCGCGGACAGGCCTTTCGCCATGAGCAGGCCGAGGCGCACGGACGGGACGCCGCCTGCACCGGGCTCCAGCGTGCATTCCCAGTCGCTCGCGAGCACGTCCACCGGCCGCACCTCGACGCCGTGGCGGCGCGCATCCTGCACCAGCTGCGCGGGCGCATAGAAACCCATGGGCTGGCTGTTCAGGAGCGCGGCGAGGAAGGCGGCCGGGTGGTGGCGCTTCAA
>JAKAMD010000051.1 GCA_021823875.1 Pseudomonadota bacterium
TCCGCATTTTAATGCTCAGGCCTATGCCGAAAGCCGCGCCACCGCCGACCTGGCGCTGCTCAAGCTCGCGGCGCCGCTGCCCGACATCGTGGTGCCGGCCGGGCTTGCCGCCGCCCGCCGTGTCAAGGTCGGCGAGACACTGACCATCGCCGGCTTCGGCACCACCGCCGACCACAGCGCGCTCGGGCTTGGCGTGCCGCGCATGGCGACGCTCGTGGTCACCGGTCGGCCCGGCTCACTGCAGATTCGCCTCACCGATCGCGCCGCACGCGACCAGCAAGCCGGGCTGGGCGCCTGCACCGGCGATTCCGGCGGACCGGCATTCGACGGCCAAGGCCCACTGGTGATTGGGGTGGTGAGCTGGACCACTGCGCCGCACGACGAGGAAGGCTGCGGCGGCCTCACCGGCCTCACCCCGCTGCTGCTCTACCGCACCTGGATCGTCGAAACCGCGCGCAAATTCAATTCGTCGGTCACGCCCTAGCCGTTCGCCCTGGCGCGACAATGCGTAGTTTGTCGGCCCCATTCCTCTTTGCGTAGTTTTCACGACCGACGGGGACGGACGATGCGTTGTACAATTGTTGTACAGACTGTTTTCTCACGGCGGTTCAAAAGACCAGCGAGTCTCGATAACACCTTGAATCGTCGGGCTTTTGACATTGGAGCGGGCGAAGGGAATCGAACCCTCGTATGCAGCTTGGGAAGCTGCCGTTCTACCATTGAACTACGCCCGCGCGCCCCAACCATATAGCGAATTGGCAGGCCGCGCCGCAAGCTCGTCGTCCTCATCCTGAGGAGGCCGCCAAGCGGCCGTCCCGAAGGATGAGAGCGAGCCCTGTCCGGCGCCTCGTCCTTCGAGACGCGCCCGCAATTGACTATCGGGCCGCGCTTCGCGCGAACCCGTTGGGGCGCGCCTCAGGACGAGGCTGCCTCACACCTTGAAATGCTTGCTGAGCTTCAGGCTCTGCGCCTGGTAGTTGGAGCCGATGCCGGCGCCGTATAGCGTATCCGGCCGCGCCAGCATGGTCTCGTAGACCAGCCGTCCGACGATCTGGCCGTGCTCCAGGATGAACGGCACCTCGCGCGAGCGCACTTCCAGGACGGCGCGCGCGCCCTTGCCGCCGGCGCCGGCATAGCCGAAGCCGGGATCGAAGAAGCCGGCATAGTGCACGCGGAATTCGCCGACCAGCGGATCGAACGGCACCATTTCGGCGGCATAGTCGGGCGGCACCTGCACCGCCTCTTTCGATGCGAGGATGTAGAACTCGTTGGGATCGAGGATCAGACTGCGGTCGGCGCGCGCAACGATTGGCTCCCAGAAGTCGAGCACCGCATAGCCGGCGCGCCGCTCCACATCGATCAGGCCGGTGTGGCGCTTGGCGCGGTAGCCGACCACGCCGCCATGCGCGAGATCGCCGGAGAGATCGACGCTGACCGCCACGCCCTCGCTGACGTCGGCCTCGTCGCTGTCGACCAGGCGCTCGCGCGCATGTAGCTCGCGCAAGGCCTCGGCGCCGAGCAGCGCATGGCCGTGGCGGAAGCGGATTTGCGACAGCCGCGAGCCCTCGCGCACCAGCACCGGGAAAGTGCGCGGGCTGATCTCGGCATAGAGCGGACCGTGATAGCCGGCTTCGATGCGATCGAAGCCGCGGGTCTCGTCGGCGATCACGCGGGTGAATACGTCGAGCCGGCCGGTTGAGCTTTTCGGATTGGCGGCGGCGGCGATGTCGTCGGGCAGCGCCAGGCTTTCCTGCAGCGGTACGATATAGACGCAACCGGTTTCCAGCACCGCGCCGTCGGTGAGCGAAATTTCGTGCAGCTTCAGTTCGTCGATGCGCTGGGCAACCGTGGTGCGGCCGGGCAGGAAGCTCGCGCGCACGCGATAGGCGACGTCACCGAGGCGCAGGTCGAGGCTCGCCGGCTGGACTTGCCCCGGCACGAATTCGGATTCGGACAGAATGCCGCCGGCGGCCGCCAGCCGCTCGATCATGCTGTCGGGCAGGATGCCCTTGTCCTCGATGGCGAAAGAGAGTGGCACGGCGCCCCATCACACTGGATGGCCGATCTAACCCGACAGGCGGCTTGACGGGAAGCCGTCCGGGCCGCTACAAACAGCTTATCCCGTGGTCATTTGAGCCGGCCGGCTTGCAGCCACGTAAAACAAATCGCTAAAAGGCCGGGGACGCGTGAGCCCGGCCGAGATTATTTCTCCGGCCGGTTTTTTGTTGGCCAAAGGAGGCCCCGCATGTCCGCCGACACGCCCAAAAGCGACAAGAGCTACCGCCCCGAAACCCGTCTCGTGCATGCCGGCACGCTGCGCTCGCAGTTCAACGAGATGTCGGAAGGACTGTTTCTCACGCAGGGCTATATCTACGAAAGCGCGGAGGCCTGCGAGGCGCGCTTTGCCGGCAAGATCCCCGGCTACGTCTATTCGCGCTATTCCAACCCGACGCTCTCCATGTTCGAGGACCGCATGGCGGCGCTCGAAGGCGCCGAAGCGGCGCGCTCGACCGCGACCGGCATGGCGGCAGTGACCACTGCACTCATGGGCCTCGTGAAAGCCGGCGATCACGTGGTCGCCGCCAAGGCGCTATTCGGTTCCTGCCGCTGGGTGATCGAAGACTGGCTGCCGCGCTTCGGCGTCGCCTCCACGCTGGTGGACGGCAAGGACCTCAAGGCATGGCAAGACGCGGTGCGACCCAATACCACCGCTCTCTTTATGGAGACGCCGACCAACCCGACGCTGGAAGTCTACGACATCGCGGCGGTGGCCAAGATCGCGCATGACGCGGGCGCCAAGCTCGTGGTCGACAATGTGTTCGCGACGCCCTTGTTCCAGAGCCCGCTCGCGCTCGGCGCCGATTGCGTGGTCTATTCGGCGACCAAGCATATCGACGGCCAGGGCCGCGTGCTCGGCGGCATCATCCTGGGGTCGGAAAAATTCATCATGGATCACGTGCACCAGGTGATCCGTCAGACCGGCCCGTCGCTGTCGCCATTCAATGCCTGGATCATGCTGAAGGGGCTGGAGACGCTTGCGGTGCGGGTCGAGCGGCAGACCGCCAATGCGGCGAAGGTGGCGGACGCACTCGCCGGCCACGGCAAGATCGCGCGGCTGGTTTATCCCGGCCGCGCCGACCATCCGCAGGCCGCCGTCATCAAGAAGCAGATGCGCGGCGGATCGAACCTGATCGCCTTCGAGATCAAGGGTGGCAAGGAAGGCGCCTTCCGCTTCCTCAACGGGCTCAAGCTGATCGGCATCACCAACAATCTCGGCGATACCAAGAGCCTGATCACGCATCCGACCACCACCACGCATCAGCGGCTGACGCCGGAGCAGCGCGCCGAGCTCGGCATCGGCGACGGACTGGTGCGCCTGTCGGCCGGCTTGGAACACGCCGACGATCTGACCGAGGACTTGCTGGGCGCGCTGGAGAAGGTGTGAGATGCGCCCCGGATGCTGCGCGGCATGAAGCGAAATGACGCGCGGCTGATTTGGGGCCTTACCAAATTCGAAATCTGGAACGGTCCCGGGTCTGCGGCGCCTCATTGCGTGCTGCGCTGCGCCCGGGACAGGCAAATGAGTTACGGCACGTCGAACAATTGCCCCGGAGCAACCCTGGCCGACATGACCGGCCGACTGGCGGCTTCTGCGATCGCAGTGGCCAGTCCCTTGGCCATGCAGGCATAGCTCCAGTCGTTCATGTGCAGCCCGTCGCGCGACACGAACGCGGCGAACTCCATACGATCTTCGTCGTGCCAGTGCTTCATCACCGCAAAGCGGCGGAACAGGTCGACGTTCTCCTGCTTGGCGGTGAAGGAGATCAGCTCGAGCATGGGCTCGACTTCCGGCTTGTTGATCACCTTGGGCGCGTATTGCGGATCGATCAAAACGATGTCGGCGCCGGTTGAGCGGATCTTGGCGAGCCCGGCGCGGATCAACGCACCGTGGTCGTTCATCGGATGATTGCGGATCACCGAATTGGTGCCGAGCTGCCAAAGCACCAGATCCGGCTTTTCGGCAACGATCGCGCTGTCGAAGCGCTTGAGCATGTCGCCAATCTCCTCGCCACCGATGCCGCGATTGATCACGGTAATCGATTTTGCGGGGAAGGTGCGCCGCAGTTCGGCTTCGAGCCGGCTCGGATAATTAGCCGACGGCGAACTCGCGCCGGCTCCCGCGGTCGAGGACGAGCCGATGGCTACGATAGTCACCGGCAGATGGCTCGCCAACTTGCGCGCAAGATGGACGAGTGGATTGGCAAGACGCAGCAGGGCGAGTGGCGCATCACAAGCCGGTTGCGTGTCCGCACGCCCGACAACGGTGGTCGCAGCCAACAGACCGGCAACGGCAAAGCCTGTCGCCAGCCGACGCATAATTGTTCTGTTCTGCAAGTGGACGCCCCCGCCCTCATGTTTCCTTGCGCTTGATCTTATCCGAAAACCGGTTCCCGCATTTCGGGATCATGCGCTAACGGCCGTCTGGCTTTGGCCCGGCCGGCTTGGCCGCCTCAACCACAAGGTCGGACAGCAGCCGTCCAATGCAAGCATGAACATGCTCCGCCATGTCAAGTTTATTTGTAGCGGTGGTCAGATCAAATGTACCGAGATCGGCCCAAAGCTTCATGATCGAGAAGCGGTCGAACAGCGGCAACTCATGCTGCAACGCAACCCAACGCATGACTTCCTGATAGGCCCCGAGCGCGATCATCGACTCGGTGCGCGGACTATACTGGGAGTTGACAAGAACGACGTCTGCACCCGCCTCCTGTGCGAGACCAATGCCGCGCTCGAGCGTATCGCTGAAATCGTCTGAATCGATCCCCTGCATGGCGTCGACCGTGCCGGTCTGCCAGATGACCAGCGCCGGCTTGGCGGCGGCCAAAGCTGGGGCCAGCGTCTTGACCATGGCGGCGGCGGTGCGACGAGCCTTGACGTCGGTCACGACCTTGACCGCCACGCCGGGCAGCGCTTCGGCGAGCGCCTGACGCAGTTGCGCCGGATAGGAGACTTCGTCGCCATGCGCGATCGGCAGGACCGAGGAGCCGGCACCCAGCACCAGCACGTCGAGCTTCTTGGCGGCGATCGCAGCGGCGGTGTGCGGCAGCGGGAAGTTGGCTTCGACCAGATGCTCGGCGACCCGGCACTGCGCCGGATGCTCGGGTTTCGGCTCGGCCTCAACCGGCCAGGCCAAACCCATTACCGCCAGCGCAATGGCCAGCCGCCGCATCATGAGCCGCCCCCGACATAACCCGGCCGGGCAGCCGGGGGACGCGGCCCCGGGCCCCGCCGCTCCATGCGCTTATACCAGGAAACCAGCGCGGCAGTGGCCACCATAATGACAATACCGCCGGCGCTGACGGCGATGTGCATCGGCAGCCGGTTGGAAACCTCGGTAAACACGAAATGTCCGGCGAAGGACAGGAACACGCCGAGACAGAAAGTCTCCAGTGAATGCTGGCCGCAGACGATCGCCGGCCAGAACACCGGCGACTTCAACGCCGGCCAGTTGCGCGGCACCAGCCAGACCGTGATCACCGCCAGCGAAAAGAAATGCAGCACGCGCAGCACGTCGAGATTGGTCTTGGAGATCGGATAGATGAAATCGTTGGCGAGCTTCGGCACATAGGCGCCGAGCCGCGGGAAGTACCAGGTCATGACGATGGAAAAGGCGAAGGCGAGATAGGCGAAGGCGAGCCCGATCACCACCGGCGAATTGAGCCAGCGCGCCAGCCGCTGCGCGCCGCCGAGCGCGCACCAGGCGCCGAATACAAACAGCAATTGCCAGGCGAAGGGATTGAACACCCAAACGCCCTTCGGGTAGGCCGGGATGTTCCAGCCGAAATACCAGGTCAACGCATAGAGCACCGCCGACAGCGTGAGCGCGAGCGAGGGCGATCGCAGCAAAGCCCACAGCATGGGGGGGAAGCCGGCGAGCAGCACAATATAAAGCGGCAGCACGTCCATGTTCACCGGCTTGAACTTCAACAACAGCGCCTGGACGATGGTGACGTCCGGGTTCTGCAAGAAATGCAGCACGCCCATTTCCTCAGTGTAGAGCGGGTTGTCGAAGGAGTGCACCACATAGGCGATCTCGGCGAGATAGATCGCGAACAGAAACACATGCGCCACGTAGATCTGCCAGGCGCGCTTGAGCACGCGGGCGGCGGCGACCACGAAGCCGTGCTCGCGCATGGCGCGGCCATAGACGAAGGCGGCGGTATAGCCGGAGATGAAGACGAATATCTCGGTGGCGTCGGAGAAGCCGTAATTGCGGATGGTGATCCAGCTCACCGCATTGGACGGGATGTGATCGAGGAAAATGAGCCAGAGCGCCAGTCCCCGAAACAGGTCCAGTCGCAGGTCGCGTTCGGTCGAAACCGGAGCAGTCGGCGCCATGGCTGTGGTGTTCGGGTAAGCGGCTTTTCTTCGTCAGGGTGTTTCGGCCATAATCGGCCACTAAGGCGGCGCCAAGGCAAGCGCCGGACGCGTAACTTTATGGGTCTTCCCGATGTATCGCGCCGTTACCCGAAAGGTGCAGGTGACGGTGACGCCGCGCTTCATGCAGGAGCGCTCGTCGCCGAGCAACGGCTATTTCTTTTGGTCCTACACCATCGACATCACCAATCTGGGATCGGAGACCGTGCAGCTCAAGACCCGGCACTGGCGCATCACCGATGCCTTCGGCCGGTTGCAGGAAGTCAAAGGCCCGGGCGTGGTCGGTGAACAGCCGACCCTCAAGCCGGGCGAATCCTTCGAATACACCAGCGGCGTGCCGCTGCCGACGCCTTCCGGCTTCATGGTTGGCAGCTACGGCATGGTGACGGCTGACGGCGAGCATTTCGATATCGAGATCCCAGCCTTTTCGCTGGAT
The DNA here is from genome assembly GCA_021823875.1 of Pseudomonadota bacterium. GTDB lineage: Bacteria > Pseudomonadota > Alphaproteobacteria > Rhizobiales > Xanthobacteraceae > Pseudolabrys. Next base: position 6,875 of record JAKAMD010000051.1, read on the forward strand.
TCCTCCTACGCGGAACGGACGATCAACTAAACGGCCGCCAGGGCCGGACCCTGCGCGGCGTTACGCACCACTGAGTAGAAATGTGTCAGCCCGCCTTGGCGCCGACGTCTTCCGGCACGAATGCGTAATTGGCGCTGCAGAATTCGCAAGTCACCGAGATGCGGCCGTCCTCGACCATGTGGTCGCGGTCGTCCTGCGAGAAACTCTTGAGCATGGCCTCGACGGTCTCGCGTGAGCAGGAGCATTCCGCTTTGACGTCGCCGTGCTGGAAAACGCGCACGCCCGGCTCGTGGAATAGGCGATAGACCAGCCGCTCACTCGACAACGCCGGGTCGATCAGTTCGACGTCCTCGACGGTCGAAACCAAGGCGCGGCCTTCCACCCAGGCTTCGTCCTCCTGAACGGCATGCGGTTCGACACCTTCCGGCGCGTCGCCCGGATGCAGATCGGCGACGCGGGCGCGCTCCGGCGACTTGGGCAGGAACTGCAGCAGGACGCCGCCGGCGCGCCAGCGGTGACTGGCACCGCCTTCGCCGGCGCGCAGTTCCTCGGCGACCGCCAGCCGCACGCGGGTCGGGATCTGTTCGGAGCGCAGGAAATACTCGTGCGCGGCGTCTTCCAGCGAACCACCGTCGAGCGCCACCATGCCCTGGTAGCGGTTCATGTCGGCTCCCTGGTCGACGGTCATGGCGAGATGGCCGCGGCCGAGCAACTGGCCAGCGCCGGTCTTGCCTTCGGCGATCGCCTCGGCCACGCGCGCTTTGTCGAAGCGGGCGCAGGCGCGCACCTTGCCGGGCGTGGTGAAGTCGACCACCAGCATGCGCACCGGCCCGTCGGCCTGGGTCTGCAAGATGAAGCGGCCGTCGATCTTCAAGGCGGAGCCAAGCATGACGGTGAGCACCACCGCTTCGCCCAGGAGCTTGGCCACCGGCACCGGATAAGCGTGGCTGGTGAGGATCTGATCGACCACCGACCCGAGCCGCACCACGCGCCCACGCAGATCAAGCGTGGCCACTTCGAATGGCGTGACGATGTCGTCGGTCGGCGTCGCCGAGGGCGCGCGCGACGGGATCGGCGTGGCGGGATTGCGAAAGGCGGGATCGGTCATGGGCCTTATGTAACGTTCGCGTGCTTGATTGCGAGCCCCCGCAGATCCGTCATTCCGGGACGCGCTGAAAGCGCGGGCCCGGAATCCAGAGGCAATCGCAGCGCTTGTTTCTGGATTCCAGGTTCGGCCCTTCGGGCCGCCCCGGAATGACAATCAGGAATCCGCGTGCAGGCACCAGGCGAGCAGGCCCTTCTGGGCGTGCAGCCGGTTTTCGGCCTCGTCGAACACCACCGACTGCGGTCCGTCGATCACCTCGTCAGTGACCTCCTCGCCGCGATGCGCCGGCAGGCAATGCATGAAGATCGCGTCGGGTTTCGCCTTGCTCATCAGCGCCGCATTGACTTGGTAGCGCTGGAGAACATTGTGGCGAAGCTTGCCGTCGCGGTCGCCCATCGACACCCAGGTGTCGGTGACCACGCAGTCGGCATCCTTGACCGCCGCTTCTGGGTCCTCGCCGACCGTGATGGCGGCGCCCGACTTCTTCATCCAATCCGTCAGCCATTTCTTCGGCTTCAGCTCGGCGGGCGTCGCCACCCGCAGCGTGAACTCGAAGCGCTCGGCGGCGTGCATCCAGGAGGCCAACACATTATTGGCGTCGCCGGTCCAGGCCACGGTGCGGCCGCGGATCGAGCCCTTCTTCTCCTCGAAAGTCATGACGTCGGCCAGCACCTGGCAGGGATGCGAGCGCCGCGTCAGGCCATTGATCACCGGAACGGTGGCGTGACGGGCAAGCTCGGCCACCGCCTCGTGGTCGAGGATACGGATCACGATGGCATCGACGAAGCGCGAGAGCACGCGCGCGGTGTCGGCCAGCGTTTCGCCGCGGCCGAGCTGCATCTCCTGGGCCGTCAGCATGATCGACTCGCCGCCGAGCTGGCGCATGCCGACATCGAAGGAGACGCGGGTGCGGGTCGACGGCTTGTCGAAGATCATGGCCAGCGTCTTGCCGGCGAGCGGCTTGGAACCCCGGCCGCGCGCGAGCGCGTCCTTCATGGCGCGGCTGGATTCGATCAGATGCCCGAGTGTCTGCTTGGGGATGTCGGTGAGGTCGAGGAAGTGACGGACGGCGTTGCCGGTCATGACGCGGCCTCCTTGGCGCGCGCGTGCTCCTGTGCAAGCCGCGCGCAAGCGCGGTCGATGCGTGCGACCGCCTCCCCGATTTCCGCCTCATTAATAATGAGCGGCGGCAGCAGCCGCACGACATTGTCGCCGGCGGCGACCGCGACCGTCTTCTCGGCGCGCAATTCATCGACCATGGCGGACGCCGGCGGATGCATGCGCAAGCCGATCAGCAAACCCTCGCCGCGCACCTCCGCAACCACCGAGGCATGCCGGTCCTTGATCTCGGCCAGTCGCTGCTTCAGCAGCAACGACATCTCGCGCACATGGTCGATAAAGCCGGGCTTCAGCACCTCGTCGAGCACGGCATTGGCCACCGCCATGGCGAGCGGATTGCCGCCGAAGGTCGAGCCATGGGTGCCGGCGGTCATGCCCTTGCCGGCTTCCGCCGTCGCCAGACACGCGCCGATCGGGAAACCGCTGCCCAACGCCTTGGCCAGCGCCATGATGTCGGGCGCGACGCCTGCGCGCTGATAACAGAACAGTTCGCCGGTGCGCGCGATACCAGTCTGCACCTCGTCGAAGATCAGCAGCAGACCGTTGCGGTCGCACAATTCGCGCAAAGCCCGCAGAAAATTCGGCGGCGGCACGCGTACCCCACCCTCACCCTGGATCGGTTCGATCAGGATGGCGCCGGTCTCGGGCCCGATCGCCTTCTTGACCGCCTCGAGATCGCCGAACGGCACCTGATCGAAGCCGTCGACCGGCGGGCCGAAGCCTTCGAGATATTTCTTGTTGCCGGTCGCCGCGATGGTGGTGAGCGTGCGGCCGTGGAAGGCGCCTTCGAAGGTGATGATGCGATAGCGCTCCGGTTTGCCGGAAACCGACTGATACTTGCGCGCCATCTTGATGGAGCATTCGAGCGCCTCGGCGCCGGAATTCTGAAAGAACACCGTGTCGGCGAAGCTCGCCGCGCACAGCCGCTCGGCCAGCCGCTCGCCTTCCGGAATCCGAAAGAGATTGGAGACGTGCCAGACCTTGTGCGCCTGCTCGGTCAACGCCTCGACCAGCCGCGGATGAGCGTGTCCCAGCGCATTGACGGCAACGCCGGAGGTGAAATCGAGATAGCGCTCGCCCGCGGCCGTATAAAGCCAAACGCCTTCGCCCCGCTCAAAAGCGAGGTCGACGCGCGCATAGGTCGGCAAAAGATGCGAGGTCACCGGTTTCTTCCGTCGCCACGATTTCGGTTGCGCCTGATTTTTCTGAAAGGCAAAGCGCGTCCCCAATCGGAGACCTGCTTTTCAGGGCCATGCGCGGTCCGAAATGAAATGTGCCGCCTCGCCGGGCGGCACTTTTGGCATTCTATTGCCAGCCCCCGCGCTGTCAACTCGCGCTCCTCCCAGGGGGCTTGACTCAAATTTGCCGCACAGCGCGATTCTAAGGGGAAAACTGTTGGCAGATGGGCTTTCGGGGCTTGCAGCGCTTGCAGGAAAACCACCCGATATTGTAGTTTTTTGATCGGTAAGCACGATATGTCGTGCGGCCGATCGCTTTCTGTTCATCCCTGAAGCGTAAGCGTCAGGCGTCTTTGCGACGTCCGACGGCGCGGGTGGATTCCACCTAAGGCTCTGAACGCCGAGGAGAAACCGCGATGAGCTGGACCGACGACAGGGTCGAACTCCTGAAGAAACTATGGGCTGATGGCCTTTCCGCCAGCCAGATTGCTGGGGAACTGGGCGGCATTACCCGCAATGCCGTGATTGGCAAGGTGCACCGGCTGGGGCTGTCGGGGCGGGCCAAGAGCCCCTCCTCCGCCACGCCGCGGCCGCGCAAGGCCCGCACGGGCGGCCACATGCTGCGGGTGACGCGGCCGGCCATCCGCGGCAATACCGCCCTCGCCTTTGATTACGACGTCGAGCCCGAGCCGGAGCTCATGGAAATTCCGATGGAGCAGCGCAAATCGCTGCTGCAGCTCAATGACAGAAGCTGCCACTGGCCGATCGGCGACCCCGGAAGCTCGGATTTCTATTTCTGCGGCGGCGATACCGTGAACGAACTGCCCTATTGCGCCTATCATTCGCGTGTCGCCTACCAGCCGGCCTCCGACCGGCGCCGCGAGAAGCGCTCGTTCCGCGGCTGAACCTTGCCGCAGCATCGCTGAACCAAAGCCGGGCCACAAACCCGGCCTTTGCCTTTTCGGTGGGTTGGTCGTTTTAGACCGGTGCCATCACCCCCACGCCCGGAATCAACGAGGCCAGCGGTAATTAGGTAGCGCGACAACTCCCGGACCGACGGGAAACGCGCCCCCATATCCATTAACGGTGCCCGATCAATTGTACTGATCGCAATTACCCGGGCTTAAAGCGGATGCTGTTATCTAAGCTTGGAACGACCGCGGATACCCGACGTTCACGCGGCCAAGTGCAGACTTCGAAGGTACCCACAATGGCAACGCAAGCATCGCTGCGCAGAATTCGACGCGATACGCGCATGCTCAACGTGCTGTTCGCCTGTACCGCCTTGAGTGCGAGCCTGTTCTACATGATCCAACGCGACGTCATCCCGCACTATGCCGCCCCGCCGCCCCCGGCCGCGATCCCATCGCAAGCGACCAGCGACGGCAACCAAGTCTATACCGGCTCGATCATCGTGGTGCCGCGCGGCGGCAGCCAATGCTGGCGCCTGGCGTTCGACAATCGCACCGGCACCATGCGCGCGGGCAGCTACGCCGATTGCAACGACGTCACCGAAACGATCGAAAGCCAGCAAAAGCCGGTGCTTGAGTCCGGACGCATCCAGGCCATCAGCGCCTCGTTTCACCGGAACTAAGCGAACCGCGGCGAGCCGGCATCGCTCGCCGGCGCACATTTCCCGAGGTCATTGCAGATCGCGTGGCGCTGCCGATGCAACGGCAACGTGCCGTCTGCCTTTGTTCACATAATCACCGCGTAACCGGCAAAGCAGACGCAGCGCGGGTCCGTTGATCTGCGTCATGGCGCTTTTCGTGCGCCGACCTAAGCGTATCAGGCTCTTGGACGGTCAAATGGGAGGGGCGCCCAATGACTCTCTGGCGGCAAGGCTATGCTTTCGTCATCGTCGCAGCGGTTGCGCTACCGGCAAGCGCGGCGTTGGCACAGACAAACATCGATCCCATCGGCCCGCTGACGCAGGTTTCAACTTTCGACCGCGCGCAAAAGATTCATGTCGGCCGCACGGCCACCGGCAAACCCGCCTGCTATTTCCGGGAGGAAGGAAGCAGCCATCGGCTCGACATCGGCGTGACTGCCGAGGGCGCCTTCATCCGGCTCGAGACCGGCGACTCGCGCGAGGCAACGCCGCAGCCGCCGGTGCGCGCGTTCGCCGGCAAGCAGGTCACCCGCGGCCAATACGAGACCGACGAATTCACCGTGCTGCAAGACTTCGACAAGAACGTCGATTATTACGCCCCCAAGCCCGATCAGGGCGACTTCGTGCTGGTGGCCAAATATGATGCGGCCGGATTCCTGGACATGGTGGCGCGCGCCCGTGGCGAATTCGTCGTCGTGCAGTCCTTGGCCAATCCGAAGGTCCAGGACATAGTCGCCATCTATAACTTCAAACAGAGCGCGGCGTCGGCGTTGATCACCTGCGCCAATGCGCGCCTGCAAGCCGCCGCGCCGGAGCCGCCGGAGCCGGCAACACAGGCCCAGCAGCAACCGCCGAACGAAACGCCGTCGCAGGAGATCGTGAAGTTCTTCGACAACGGCAACATCTATGCCGTGCAGAACCGGCCGCGCCGCACCACCGTGTTCACGCTGCAAGCGCCGATGCGGGTGACCCGCATCATGACCTATCACTGGAACAACGGAAACGGCGCGCCGCCCGGACGAATCGCACTGCGCAGCCGCACAGGCGAAACTTACGGCCCCTGGCAGGCGGCCAGCGAGCCCGGACAGGGTGGCGTACCGGACGCCTATTGGGTGGTGGAGCCCGATCTGCTGTTGCCGGCGGGCACCTACACGATCGTGGATTCCAATCCGTCGACCTGGGCGCAGAACGACGCCTCAAACAACGCCGGCATGGCGAGCCTTGAGGGTCATCGGGAATAGAATTGCGTCTATTCGCTGATGCGCTCGATGGCGGCGCCGCAGGCGCCGAGCTTTTCTTCCAGCCGCTCGAAACCGCGGTCGAGATGATAGACGCGGTTGACGGTGGTCTCGCCCTCGGCGGCCAGCCCGGCGATCACCAGCGAGACCGAGGCGCGCAGGTCGGTCGCCATCACCGGCGCGC